>JARGFV010000067.1:11329-13960 GCA_029210545.1 bacterium | reverse complement strand
CCTTGAGGGGGGAGGATCCGCCGTCGCTCAAGCTATGGCGGGACAAGTCAGAGGTGGGGGTGAAAGTGATTTTTGAGTCACGCCGAAGGCGTGATCCCCTCAATCCCCTCCCCTCAGCCGCCTTCGCATAGAGCTTCGTCGGGCCAGGAGGGAGGGGAAGATTAAGGAGGTTGGTTGCTGAAAGGAGGTGGGGGTGAGGGATAATCGCCCTGGCCGTGGCAGTCTTAGGCCCTGCGGCCCAACGGCCCGGGTTTAACCGCCAAGCACGCCAAGCACGCCAAGAAGGACACTCCCTCACCGGTACCGGTCGATGGACCTGAGTCCCGTGATGAAATCCATTTCCTCCCGGGTTCAGTTCCATCGACCTGAACTTTCCCCCAGGAAAGCCCATTCCGTGAGGAACGGGCCGGTGAGGGAAAGAGTCTTCCCGGTGCCTCTACGTAAAGCTTCCTGTAAGCTCTTAGGGTATGGACCTGTGCTGTCCCCTGTTTCAGGTTCCCTCCGCGTTCTTGGCGTGCTTGGCGGTTAAATTGCCCTGAAAGAATTGACGGCATAAGCCCGGGCCTATCGAGGGGCGTCCTTCCGCCTTCGCTTTTTTGGATTTGTGTCGGAAGGCTGCGTTAAAGCTTTTAGATCTTGACTGTCAGCTGGCAGCTGTTGAGCGGTAGTGAAAACAGGCTGAAAACCCTTTGTCCCCATCGCTTCCGGACAAAGGGTTTTCTTGCATTCCCCCCCCCCGACCGTGTAATCTGATGATATTATCAGAGCGGGGTCAAAGGGGCATCAACAGGACTATCCATACACATCCCGAAACCACCACAAAAGGCTGACAAGGAGGTCAACCATGGCAGCTGTATCCACTGCGGATTTCGAAAGGGCTCTCGGGATCGGGCGTCCGCCCAACATCGTCAACCTGTTCCCCAACTCCCGGGCTCTCATCGTCAGCGGCAAGGCCATTGACCGGGCCATGATCGCCAGGGGCAAGGCCATGACCATCGCGGCCAACGGCCGCAACCAGTTCGTCGTGCGCGGCGCCCTGGCCGCGGCCCAGCGAGCCAACGCGGCCATCATCGTGGAGATCGCCAAGTCCGAGGGAGGCGCGGGAGCCTACTGCGCGGTGAACTTCTGGAACCTGGCGCGCATGGTGGATGCCATCGCCAACGAACTGGGGGTCACTGTCCCTGTCGCCATCCACGCCGACCACTACGGCATCAAGGGTGACGCTGACGTGGAGAAGGCCCGGATCGAGATCCCCTCCATGTTCGACGCGGGGATGACCTCCATCGCCATCGACGCCTCCCATCTCCCCGACGACCAGAACCTCCTGGCCAGCATGGAACTGGCCAGGTACGTGCCGTCCTGGGCCGGGCTCGAAACCGAGGTGGGTGAGATCAAGGGCAAGGAGGGGATGTCCACGGTGGGCGAGGCCCTCTTCCTGGTCCAGGGGCTCAACGCCCACGGCATATTCCCTGACTGGATCGCATTAAACAACGGCACCACCCACGGCATCGAGGCCAGCGAGGCCGGCATCCAGGTCGAACTCACCTCCAGGATCCACGCTGCCCTCAAGCCTTACCATGTTTCGGGGGCCCAGCACGGGACCTCGGGAAACAGCAGTGAGCGGCTGCGCCGCATCGCCTCGGAGACATCGACCACCAAGGCCAACGTGGCCACCGCCCTCCAGATGATCTCCTGGGGCGTCAAGGTCAACGATTACGGAAACGCCCAGCTCGACGATGACGGCCAGTTCATCCGCGCCGATAACGCCGGCGTGACCGACGGCCTGTGGGCGGAGATGGTGGCGTACGCCGCCGAGAAGGGCTGGAAGAAGGGGGACTACAAGAAGCTGAACCTTCCCTTCGAGAACAAGCTCCTGGGGCAGCCCGGAGGTGTGCGTGACAGGATGGTAAAAGCCGTCGAGGATTTCACCTGCGGGCTTCTCACGGACGTCTTCAACGCAGCGGACACGGCTCCCCTGGTCGTGGAGGCGATCCTGGCGGCCGGTTCCCACGACCTGGGACCCAAGGCGGTCCGGATGGAAGACCCGTCGGAATGGACGCCGGAGAAAATCGCCGACAGGGCCGCCGCCATCGATTCCGACAAGGGACCGGAAGGCGATTTCGAGGACTAACATAAAATCCGGGGTATCCGCCGCCCGGATGTTATGTCTGAAAAAGCTTTGAATCAGGTTGAGAACATGGAAAAGGCTTGTCATTGCGAACTGATACCGGGTGAAGCAATCTCGGCCGGCTGGCGCGCCTGCCACGAAAGACGATTCACCACGGAGGCACGGCTTGTCACGCCATAGCTCGAAGAGCGACGGCGGAAGAAAATCGGAGAAAACCGGAAACGGGAGGATACTCTCAGGCATGTGCCGTAAAATCCTGAAGAGCGGCCTCACGCCAAGGCGCAAAGACGCGAAGAAAGGCGATAGTCAGGGTAAAGGACTTATCTCTACGTCATCCCGGACACCAGCGCCTGATGCGGTGTGATCCGGGATCCAGGTGTTGCTGGCCGACCGAAGCGACTGATCGATAAACAAATCACAGTTGATGGACACGTAAAAAGTCCATCAACGCGCCCCTTGCGGGGCGCCCGGATCGATGACCGTTAAATATGTCAGCGATCCGT
>JARGFV010000067.1:0-11232 GCA_029210545.1 bacterium | reverse complement strand
CGTGAGGGAAGGGAAAACCACGTTTTTCCCTTCCCGTTGAGCAAAAAGTCCCGGATCGGACTTTTTGCGACCCTATCACAGTTGATGGACACGCAAAAAGTCCATCAACGCGCCCCTTGCGGGGCGCCCGGATCGATGACCGTTAAATATGTCAGCGATCCGTGAGGGAAGGGAAAACCACGTTTTTCCCTTCCCGTTGAGCAAAAAGTCCCGGATCGGACTTTTTGCGACCCTATCAATGTTGTTCTGAATTTGCTTATAAGGAGAATCTGATATGGCGACAGTTACCTTCAAAGGCGAGACCGTCAACACCGTGGGCGACCTGCCGCCCTTCAGCACGAAAGCCCCTGATTTCGCCCTCACGAGGAACGACCTCACCGATGTAACTTTGGCCGAATATTCCGGTAAACGCCTCCTGCTCAACATCTTCCCCAGCCTGGACACGGCGGTGTGCGCCATGTCCGTGCGCCGGTTCAACGAGGAAGCCGCCGGCCTTCAGAATACAAAAGTCCTCTGCGTCTCCGAGGACCTTCCCTTCGCCCAGAAGCGGTTCTGCGGCGCCGAGGAGATCGACAACGTCGAGACCCTGTCTGCTTTCCGCTACCGGGCCTTTGCCAACGGCTACGGGGTCAGGATCATGAACGGGCCGCTGAAAAGCCTCCTGACCCGTGCTATCATCATCATCGATACGCGGGGAAAGGTGATCTACACGGAGCTCGTCCCGGAGATCACCAGGGAGCCTGATTACGAAGCTGCCCTTGCTGTCTTGAGATAACCGGGATCCGGGCGCCGATGGTGTCCCGGCGTTGCTATATCGAGGGGGATTGGATCACTGTTTACCTGTGGCAAGGGGAATTGGTCTGAACTGCTCCTTGTTCAGGATCACAGCACGGCACCCCCCTGATCTCGCCGAGGGGCCCAGGATCGCGAACCATCTTGATCTCTCGGCAACCGGCCATCCGACCATGGTATGGGGCCGCCTGGATACAGGTGCTTCAACGGTTACGTTATAAATGAGCCGGTTCCAATAAGGTTCCAAATGCATACCGGATTATCATCAGTTAAACTGATGGCATATACACGAAAGGATGGATGGCGATGAAAATAAAGTTTTTGCTGGTCGCGCTGACAGCTGTTCTGCTTTTTCCATCAGCTGTTTTTGCCATGGCCTCCTTTGATTTTCCCGTGGTGGCCCCGGTGGTCTCCTTCGTGGAGGGGGATGTGACAGTGAAAGGGGCTGGCGCTTCCGGGTGGGAGGCGGCCGAAGCCGGGCGGCTGCTGGCTTCGGGCGATGCGGTAAAGACCGGGCCGAAGTCGAAAGCCGAGATCTCGTGCGCCACGGGCAAGATGCGCCTTTACGAGAACACGGTGATCATCGTGCCGGAGGTGGCGGACGAGGGAGAGAAGAAGGATATCCGCCGGGTCGAGCTGGAAGACGGCACCGGCCTTTTCAAGATCAGGAAGAGGGGGGTGCAGAACGGGTTCGAGGTCCAGACCACCAACGTCATCGCGGGCGTGAAGGGGACCCTCTTCGCGGTCCTGCGCCAGAAACCGAAGAACCTGACCCGGGTGGCGGTATTCTCGGGGGTGGTCGAGGTGACGGATACCGACAGGACTTCGGGGACCAGGACAAGGCTCGGCAGGGGCAAGACCATGGGTGTCGAGGACCGGAAAGGGTTCGGCGACACGGAAGATTTCGATCCTTCCGGCGACCCGTGGGGCGACTGGGAAAAGGGGGGCGGTTACAGAGTTGACCTCAGCTCCCTGCCGGCCAAAGGATCACTTTTGAGCACCCTGAACCAGAACAATGATGGTGACGACGGCGGTGAGCCGGAATGCGATCCTGTGGAAGACAGTGACGGGAATCCCATTTACTATTGAACCTCCCGTCTGCAAACGCCATGCATTTTTAACCGAGGGAGATAGACCATGTGGCCTAAAAAAAGAGTTTCAGGATGGATCGGACCGGTTCTGATCGCCGGTACCTTTTTGCTGACCACGGGATGTAGCAGTGGAGGTCCTGACAGCAGCAAGGCGGCACCATCCTTTTGCCCCGGCTATTACGCCGATACCCTTCCCGAACCGCTGGCCATTGGAAACAGCTTGCCAAGGGCATACTACAGGCAGCTCTTCACCCAGCTGGACACTCCCCTTGATATCGACATGCTGGCATGTGATCCAGACCAATCGAGCAGCGATGGTCTTCACTGGGAGGTGGCCGTGCCACCACTCTGGGATGGCCCACCACCTCCTCCCTGGCATGGGAACCTGTCGGCATATCGGGGAACCTATCCCGAAGGTGGGGTTGTCACCTACACACCCGACCAGGGTTACGTGGGCACCGACAGCTTTACTTACCACGTGGGCGACCAGGAGGCATGGGGCAATACGGCGATTGTTCATGTGACAGTGACTCTGCCCCAGGTAACATCCCCCCAGCTGTATTTCGGAGGAGATGACGACGCCAGAATGTTCCACCTGTGGAGTTACGATGGGATCAATCCCATCCAGACCGTTCCAGGAAGCGCCCAGGGGACGAGTGCCATCGGCATAAAGCAGGCCCTTCGAGGACAGCCCTATCAGGACAGGATCTATTTTATCGGCACTGATGCCAGCTTCGAGGCCAACTTCCTCTTTTCCTTCGATCCCTACCTGGGTCAGTACTCATTTATAACTGAGGGGGCCGCAGCCGGGGATATGCTCGTTCATGATGGCCTCCTGTACGTCAGCACCTTCGCCGGAACGGGAGGTACACCATCGTTTCTCTGGTCCACGAACGGTTCCGGTTCCTGGAACTCGGTCACTGGTACGGTCGCCATGTCACCGAATTATCTCACAAGTTATAACGGCAAAATCTATTTTTCTGGTTTTCAGGGGCAGGGAAGACAGTTGTGGTCCTACGACCCCGTCATGCAAAGCCTGAATCAGGAGACGAATATCTCCGTGGAGACCGCCTTGTCGCCCCGGGACCTTACTGTCTGTAACGGAAGGATCTATTTTGCCGGATGGTACGGTGCGGCGGCCCCCTATGAATACCTATGGTCTTACGACGAAACCAGCCCGGCCGACACGGTTACCAATACGGTTACATCCCCGTACAACATGATCTGCTATGACAATGAACTTTACTTCACGGCTATGGGGGCCCCGGGGTCCACAGCGCCTGCTCAACTGTGGTCTGTCTCGGCGGCGGGTGCTTTCACAAAGTGGACCGACAACGCTGTGGCCCCGTTCACGGTTTCCGGTAGCGAAACATACCCCGCGATCCTTGACGGCAACCTTTACCTGAGGGGCAGTGATGATAATTATACCAGCTGGATATGGTCCCACGACGGAGCCAGTCCCCTGACCACAGTGGCTGGAAGTGACAACCTTTATCCCTTTGAGACGACGCCCTTCGATGGAAGGCTTTTCTTTTACAGCAGCAACCTGGCTGGGCAGACGACTGAAAATCATCTCGGTGTATACGATCCGGTGCAGGGTACCATTGACAACCTGAGCAGCACCTACATAAACGGGGTCAGCCCAAAGGGCTTTACGGTCTACACACCCTGATGCGCATCCTTCTCCTTTCCGCGTACGACGCCGTGAGCCATCGACAGTGGCGTGAAGGACTGGTCCGGCACCTTCCGGATATCCAATGGACGGTCCTGGCCCTGCCGCCGCGGTTTTTCGCCTGGAGGTCCAGGGGCAACCCCCTGACGTGGGCTTTCGGGGAAGGGGAGACCCTCAACCGGGGTTACGACCTCGTCCTGGCTACATCCATGACCAACCTGGCCGGTCTCAAGGGGATCGTTCCCGCTCTCGCCGCGACCCCGACCGTGGTCTATTTCCACGAGAACCAGTTCGCCTACCCCGAACAGAGGGAGCGAAAGGAGTACCAGAACTACAAGCTCACAAACCTGTATACGGCCCTGGCCGCCCAGAGGATACTGTTCAACTCCCGTTACAACATGGGAACATTACTGGATGGCGCCCGGGAATTGCTCTCGGTAATGCCCGATGGCGTTCCTCCGGGTATTGTTGAAGCGATCGAGAAAAGATCCCAGGTCCTTCCCGTTCCTCTGGAAGAGGAATTTTATACCTGTGATTCCGGAAAATCTGAAGGTCCCCTGAAGATATTGTGGAATCACAGGTGGGAGCACGATAAAGCGCCTGCCCGTTTTTTCCAGGCGCTTTATGAACTCATGGACAGGAATATCCCGTTCCAGGTCCATGTCGTCGGTCAGCAGTTCAGGGACCGTCCGCCGGTGTTCGACGAGGCCAGGAGGCGTCTGGGGGATCGCGTCCTTACCTGGGGGTTCGTCGAGGATGAAAGCAGCTATCGAAAGATCCTCGCGACATCGGACGTGGTTGTGTCCACCGCACTGCACGACTTCCAGGGGATAGCCGTCCTTGAGGCTGTTGCCGCGGGGTGCCTTCCCATGGTCCCGGACCGCCTGGCCTACCGGGAGCTTTTCCCTGATGAGTTCCGGTACCAGTCACTTGAAGAAGATGCAGAGGGTGAGGTACAGATCCTGGCAGACAGGCTGGAGCAGATGTGCGCCGATCCCGAAGCTGTCCGCGCTACACCGGCCCCGGATCTAACCCATCTCTCGTGGAACGTCCTGGCGAAGGAGTACAGAAAGATCTTGGAAGAAGTGTCCGGGCGTGTGCCATAAATTCCAGGAGAGCTATCACCACAGAGGGCACAGAGAACTCAGAGGAAACCATAGAGCTGGGGGGGGAGACTCGGGCGTGTGCCGTAAATGCCCGAAGGGCTATTACCACGGAGGCATCACGCCTCTGGCGTGACTGGCAGAGGACACGGAGAAAGCCAGGAACTGGGGTGATGCTTGTCTTCGCGAGCAAACACCAGGTGACTTGCAACGGCGTAGTCGAAGACGTAGACGGGAGCGATCTCATGCCTTGCGGCGCAAAAGCCCGTATCTCACCACAGGGTACACAGGGTTTCACAGGGGAAAACCTTAAATCAGGGGGAAGAACGCAGAGGAAACATTTCCCTCACCGACCCATTCCAGGGGAATGGGCTTTCCTTTGGAAAGAAGTTGAAAGACCTGATGCACAGAGGTGAAAATGAATTTTCATCCTGGCAGTCAGGTCTTTCAACGTATCCGGTGAGGGTGTGATCTCCTTTGCGGCTTTGCGGCTTGAGTGAGTCACGCCATGGCGTGGCGAACGGGCGCGAGGCAGACCTTAAAGCCCTAAAGGCACCAGCCCGCGCTTGTCCCCATGGTTCTCCGGTTTTCTCCGCGTTCTTGGCGTGCTCTGCGGTCAAATCCCGGGCGTTTGGGCTATAAGCCCGCGCATTGGTTCCCAGCATAGAGCTTCAGGGCACCATCTATAAGCTGCCTTTCCCCCGCTTGCAAAAGCAAACCCTGTGTGCTAAAAGACCAACCCGTTTAGCTGTTTATGACACCCTCTGGTTGCCACGAACCCTGTGGCTGATCCAGAGGGTATGTTTTTCCAAGCGCAAAAAGGAACGAGGTTCAATAAAGCTATGAGCAAGACCCTTTACGACAAAATCAAAATAGGCACCCTGGAACTTCCCAACCGCTTTGTGCGAAGCGCCACGTGGGAGGGGATGTGCGACGAGTTCGGCCGGCCGACACCGAGGCTGGCCGACCTCTACCGTGAACTGGCTCTCGGCGGTGTGGGTCTCATCATCACCGGTTACACGGTGGTCCACGCAAAGGGCCGCCAGATGACCGGAGCCATCGGGGCGTGCAGCGACGTGCAGATCCCCGTGCTGAGTACCCTCGCTGAAGCGGTCCACGATGCCGGGGGGAGGATCATGGCCCAGCTTTTCCATGCCGGGGCCCAGACCTCCACCAGGACCATCGGTGAGGCTCCCCTGGGCCCTTCGGCTATTGAAAGTCCTTTCTATTCCGGGATTCCCAGGGCCATGACCGCCGGGGAGATCGCCGAAGTGGTTGAAGCGTTCGGCCAGGCGGCCCGCAGGGCCATGGAAGCCGGGTTTGACGGCGTTCAGCTCCACGGCGCCCACGGGTACCTCATCAACCAGTTTCTCTCCCCTCTGACCAACCGGCGGGAGGACGCATACGGCGGTTCTCCGGAAAACCGTTTCAGGTTACTTGAGGAGATCTTCGGCAGCGTCCGCAGACAGGTCGGTCCCGGCTTTCCGGTGATCATCAAGCTGACAGGTTCCGACAACCTTGCCGGCGGTCTCGGGATCGAAGGCGCGGTATACTTTGCACGGCGGCTGGACGCCATGGGGATCGACGCCATCGAGGTCAGCGCCGGCACGGCCGGCTCCGGGGAGGGAGTCCCTGTGCGAAAGATGATCAGCAGCGAGGAGCGCGAGGCGTACAATGCCGGTTTCGCCCGCCGGATCAGGCCCGAAGTGGGTGTCCCGGTCCTCCTGGTCGGAGGGCTGCGGAGTTTCCCGGTGATCCAGGCTCTCCTCGACGAAGGCGCTGCGGACCTGTTCTCCCTGTCCCGGCCCCTCATCCGGGAACCGGACCTGGTGAACATCTGGCGGTGTGATCCTGCCCACCGCTCCACCTGTACTTCCTGCAACCTGTGCTTCAGGCCCGGAATGCGGGAGGGAGGGATCTACTGCGTTCCGGAAAAAAAGAAAAGGCAGAAGGAGGAAGGTGGAAGGTAGAAGGAGGAAGGAAGAAGGGTAAAAACACCATGATTTTCTTCATCCTTCATCCTTCCCTATTCCCTATTCCCGGCGTTTTCCTCCTCTTGACCCTTCCCCACCCTTGTGTCACCCTTCTCACTGTCAATAACCGTCAATAAGGTGAAAACATGATTGTAAACGCGGATGTTGGGCTATTGAGGGAGATATCCAGGGCTTTTTTCATCCATGAGTTTGCAGACCATTTCAGGCAGACTCATGGGAAGGGCATGAGCCCGTGAAACTTATCGTGTGCGGTGCGGGTGTCATCGGTTCCAACCTCGCCAAGTACCTTTCCGAGGAAGGGCACGAAGTCACTCTCATTGAGCAGAAAGCAGGCGTGGCCGCCCGCGCCACGGAGAAGTTCGACGTCCGTGTCCTGTCGGGCTCGGCTTTCGATCCCAGAATACTGGAGAACGCCGGAGCGGCCCACGCGGACATGGTCATCGCCGTGACCAACTCGGACGTGGTGAATCTCGCTATCTGCTCTCTCGCAGCTGCCCTGGGAACACGAAAGAGGATTGCCCGGGTCCGGGACATGGACCTGTCCGATGTCGTCGAACGTTTCGGACATTCCCACTTCCACGTGGACGAGATCATCAACCCCGACGAGGTGGCCGCCCAGGCCATCGTCAAGATCATGGCAGCGCCGGGATCCCGGGAGGTGGCCGATTTTGCAGACGGGAAGATTCTCCTGAGGTCCTTCAACGTGCCTCATGACTCCCCCCTGAACGGTGAGAAACTTGGGGACCTCAGGGAGTCCGATTTTCCGTGGCCCTTCCTCGTAGTAGCGATCAACCGGGGGGGCGAGGTCATCATCCCCCGGGGTGACGACACCGTCGAGAGGGAAGACAGGATCTACGTCCTTTTGCCGAAGCAATCCCTGGCCGAGTTCCTCACCTTCGTTCACCCAAGCGTCCATCTCCCCAAAAAAGTGGTCATCTACGGCGCGACGAACACGGGCACCAGCCTCGCCCGGAGCCTTTCGGAGAAAGTGTCGGACGTGGTGCTTTTAGAGGAGAACCGGCCGCGTGCCGAGAAGGTGGCTGGGGAGCTGGACAACGTTCGCGTCATCAACGGACTGGCTTCGGATGCGGATATCCTCAGGGAGTGCGGGATCGAGGTGGCCGATGCCTTCATCGCGGTTTCCGCCAGCGATCATCACAACCTCATAAGCGCGGTCCTGGCCAGGCAGATGGGGGCCAAAACAACGGTGATCACCACTCACCAGCCCGATTACACCCCCATCATGGCGGGGCTGGGTATCGACGCTTTCATTAACCCCCGTCTGCTGGCTACCGACCAGATCCTCCGTTTGGTGCGCGGAAGCCGGATCAGTTATGTGGCCACGCTTCCGGAGTGCAAGGCCGAGGTCCTCGAACTGATCCCGGAAGCCGACTCCCCTGTGACCAGGAAGGCCATCAAGGACCTGAAAATTCCCAAGAACGCTATTATCGGTGCCGTGCACAAAGGGGAGGAGGCTCACCTGGTGGACGGGAAGACCCGTATCCAGGAGGGGGAGGCCGTCGTGGTCTTCTGCCGGGAGGATTCGGTCCCCCAGATGGAAAGGCTTTTTGCGCACAGAAGTCTTCTCTAAATAATCGCCAAAGTCCGGGTGGGACTTTGGCTCAACGGGAACCGAAAAGCGTGGTTTCCGGTTCCCTCACGGATCAGTGCCCTGTATTTCAGTCACTGATCCGGGCGCCGCTCCCAGGCGCGGCTGCTGTTAATCGGTCATCGATCCGGGCGCCCTTCCCGGGCGCGACAGGTATCGATCGCAAAATGGAGGCTGTCTGCTGACACTCAGCTATGAGCTGTCAGATTTGCCATCATGCATAAACGCCAGGTTTTCAACATCGTTTCCAGGATCTTCCTGGTGGTTTCCCTGACCATGCTGCTGCCCCTGGGTTGGGCTCTTGCCGACGATCCCGGCAGCCGGGAGACCAGGGCGTTTGTCATCACTATCGTTCTGGGTATTGTTCTTGTCCTGGTCGTCAGGCGCCTGCTTCCCGCTTCCCTCGACGATTTCGAGATCATGGGCGCCAAGGACGGGCTCGCTGTGGTCGGGCTGTCGTGGCTGGCCGTGTCCCTCCTGGGAGCCCTGCCCTTTTACCTGAGCGGTGTCACGGGGACTTTCACCGACGCCTTTTTCGAGACTGCCAGCGGGTTTACCACCACCGGGGCCACCATCCTGACACAGGTCGAAGGGTTGCCCAGGGGTGTGCTGTTCTGGCGCAGTCTGACCCACTGGCTCGGAGGTATGGGGATCATCGTGCTTTCTGTTGCCCTGCTTCCCGCCATCGGCCGGGGCGCTTACCAGCTTTACCGGGCAGAGGCGCCCGGCCCGACGGCCGAGAGGCTCAGTCCCCGGATAAAGGGGACGGCCAAGACCCTCTGGAACGTCTACTTCATCCTCTCTGTTGCCGAGGTCCTCCTTCTCCTGATGGCGGGGATGCCCTTTTTCGATGCCCTGTGCCACACCTTCGGCACCATGGCGACCGGGGGGTTCTCCACGAAAAACGCCAGCATCGCCGCTTACGGGGGCGCCGTTCAGTGGATCGTCATCCTTTTCATGTTCCTTGCCGGCTGCAACTTCCTCCTCCATTACCAGGGATTGAAGGGGCGGCTGAAAAGCTATTGGCACAGCGAGGAGTTCAAGGCCTACTTCATCGTCATCCTGGTTTGCATCGCCCTGTTTACAGTTGTCCTGGGTGTCCGGGGGAGCGGCTTCAACGAGGTCAACCTGCGCCAGTCCGCCTTCCAGGTGGTGTCCATCATGACCACCACAGGCTATACGACCGCCGATTTCAACCTGTGGCCCGCTTTCCTGAGGATCTCCCTGGTCCTGCTCATGTTCGTCGGTGGGTGCGCAGGTTCGACAGGCGGGGGCATCAAGGTCATCAGGATTTATGTTGCCTTCAAGACAGCCTTCAAAAGCATCATCAAGGCCATTTCACCAAACGTGGTGATGCCCCTCAAAGTGGACTCCAAGCCGGTGGTCGACGCCTACGTGATGAGGACCGCGGCGTTCATCATCATCTACATGTTCCTCTTCGCGGCGGGGACGGTTGCCATGACGGTGACGGAATCCGCCGACCTGGTGACCGCTTTCAGCGCTTCGGTAGCCTGCCTGTCCAATATCGGTCCCGGCCTGGGAAAGGTGGGGGCGGTTGAGAACTATGCCTGGATCTCCCAGCCCGGCAAGTGGATCCTGTCTTTCCTGATGCTGGCCGGGCGTCTGGAGCTATACTCCATTCTCATCCTGTTCGTACCCGCAACCTGGCGAAAATAAATGGTTTTTCGGATGATATATCCGCCAGGTTGCGGGTCGTGAGCGAAGAACAAAGCGCGAAGCAACGGACTTTTTCTTCGCTCTTCGTACATTGTGCTTCGTTCGTTTGCCAGAACCAGACACCAGGCACCAGGCACTCAACGAGAACGACCATGAAAAAGACAGATATCTTCCTTGTTATCCTGGCGGTCGTTCTCGTTGTCGGTATGCTTCTCACTGTATTTTTCGGCCGCGGCAGCCGGCATGGATATGGTTTTTTCCCAGGCCAGGAGCGAATGGGCGTTGTTTTGCGTGGTAAGTCAGGGGAATACAACAAAAACTTGACTAAAACTGTAGTGGTTGTTAATAAGCAAGGTGAATGGCTCTGAGGGGAGCAATTTCGATAAAACGACTTCTGTTTCACGGGAAGGCGTTTTATGGAGGATTGAAATGAAAAGGTACGTCATCATGGGCAGTGTCGCAGCGCTCGTTCTCGTCTCGGTCTCGGTCTTTGCCCTTCAGAGCAAGAGCGGACAGGATACCGTTGCCCGTGCAGGTGTGGCTCGGGAAGTGGCTCCCAAGGCCGCCGGTCCATCTTCCGGATGCGGAACCGACGGCTCAGGGTGCGGTTCATCGGCGGGTTGCGGGGGCTGCGGAGGCTCTGATGCCAACCCCCGGGAGGGCAAAGCCCGTCTCGAACAGATCGAGGGCTACCTGGTAAAATACTACACTGAAAAATTGGGGATTTCCGACATCACCATTGAAATTGAAAGCTTCGGATGCCACGAGGAGGCCACGGTCAAGGCCGAGGGCAAGGTGATCGAAAAGCTGACCATCAACGGGAACAGTATTACAAAAATCGAGAGCTAAGAACTGGGAACCAAGTTCTAAGAAAAACAAAGGGCCGGGAGATCTCCCGGCCCTTTGTTTGGAAACTGTACACCCTGCACTTTGCACTCTGCACTTATAACAGTTCCTCCACCGCCCTGTAATCTCTCCCCGTCGCTTCCGCCACAGGCCGGCAGGTCACGTGGCCGTCCCAGGTGTTTGCCCCCACGAGCATGTCGCACGCTGCGGCCGCCTCCCGGATGTTGCGGCTGTTGGACATAAGGGTCACGACCTTGCCGTCGAAGATGTCGTCGATATAGGTGAGGCGGTTGTGGCTGGTGTCGATGATCACAACCTCGGCTCCAAGGCCGTAGGCGGCCCTGGCGGCGTTTATCCCCACATTTCCGCCCCCTAGCAGCGTGTCGGAAAACCTCTTGACACGCTGCTGTAAGTTTTTCGGAAAGCCCTTTTTTGGGTCTTTTCTTGA
>JARGFV010000066.1 GCA_029210545.1 bacterium | reverse complement strand
AAAGCGTCGTTTTCCCTTTCCTTACAAATCAATGACTGCTGATAGATCACCAAAGTCTGTGCGAGACTTTGGCTCTACGGGAAGGGAAAAGCGGGGTTTTCCCTTCCCTCACGGATCGCTGACATATTTGCCGGTCATCGATCCGGGCGCCCTTCCCAGGCGCGGCTTGTCATTGATTTGGGCGCCCCGCGCGGGGCGCGTTGATGGACTTTTTGCGAGTCCATCATCTTTAATTGCCACACAGTTAGCGGACATCTCATTTGCATCATGAATAAAGCGGGCTAGACCCTGGACCCCAGACTCCAGACCCTTCCTTAACCGTTCCCCCTGCCCTTCGTCAGTTCCTGGATGGACAGGACCATGGCCACGTGGCGGGCGAAGAACTCCAGCATGGCCACCGTCTCTTCCGGTATCGGCTGGCGGGTGTATTTGCGATCGGCCCCGATGACCCCGAGGACGACACCCCGGTGGTCGATGAGGGGTACGATGACAAAGATCCTGGAGCGTATCGCAGGGATGCGGCTGTAGGGTTCCGCCAGTCTGAACTCGTCCGGTACGGTCCCCTTGCCGTTGTAGAAGATGGTCCTCCCCTCCCGGAAGGCCAGGGAAATGGCCCCTCCCCTTTCATCCACGGGAACCGCGATCTCTCCCAGGGGATAATACCCGATCCCCACCGAGGTCCGGCACTGCAGCATCGTGCCATCCTCACCAGGGAGAAAGAGGTTGAGCCGGTCCAGCTCAAAAAGCTCCTTGGCCATGATATCCTGTGCCCTGTGGATGACAGCGGAGATATCGCCCTCGGCAAGGAAGGCTGAACTCAGTTCCTGCTGGAGTTCGTGGAGACGGGTCAGGTGGCGGTTGCTCTCCGACAGTTTCCGGTTGCTTCTTCCGAGGTCCCTGTGGAGTCGCAGCAGCTCCAGCTCCATCTCCACCGTATCCATGAGGGCCGAAAGAACCTCGACCTGCTCGTCGAGGAGGAAAGCCTCTGAGGCGGGAAAGGCCAGGACGAGGGATACCGAGGTACGATCTTCATAACATCGGACGAAGTACCGGAGATCGACCTCTCCCAACTCTTCCACCGTATCCGTCACCCTGGCTCCGTCGCTGCCGCAGCCGGGGTCGATGCCGAACTCCCAGACGGCATCCTTGAGGACTTCCGGGGGATCGCCCTTGCTTCGAACCACGATCCCGGGTTTTTCAGGGGAACTGCGGTGGACAAGGAAAACCCAGGGCGCCTCGCACACCTGGCCCGCATGGCTCAGGATCGCCTTGTAAACGGAGTCGTACTCAACCGATCCCCTCACCTCCATGACGAACTGGTGCAGGAGAGTGATCTCCGCGAGGCGCCGCTCCTTGTCGGCATTGGCCTTCTCAAGAGCCGCCGTGTACCGGCGGACCTCGTTGTGGGTCGAGGAAAGCTCTTCGGTAAGCCGCCGGGCCCTCTCCTTTTCCCTCATGGTCTTAAGGCCGATGAACTTGAGCAGGACCGCGAGGAACCACAGGAGGCCGATCCGGACCATGAGGTCGAACCAGTGAGTGTCCCGGCCCGCCTGTCCCACGGCCGCCAGGTAGGCGACGGAGGACACGCCGGGGATCATTACCGTCTGGAGCCACGAAAAGTAAGGCGCCCGGATGGCCACGATGAAGTACAGAAGGAGGTAGAACTCGTTCTCCGCTCCTCCCGACATCCCGATAAACGCCCCGGCAAAGAGGATGTCCATGTAGGTGAAAAGGCCCGGTTCCCGCCGTAGACCTCTCCGCCACTTTTCCCATACGAACACGGTGACGGCGTAAAGACAGAAAAGGAAACCGAGGACCTGGACTTCCAGGGCGAACTTCCCGGGCTGTGCCAGCAGCTTCCACACCAGGACGACAACCGCGAAACAGCCTCTCAGGGCAAGCCTCTGCAGGTAGGGAGAAAAGTGGCGCCGATCCATCACGGATGCCCCATTCGGCTGAAGAACCGCTGCAGGCCCCGGGTCACCATGGCTATGGTCGGATAATCGATATTGAACGCGTTATCAATGGCGGAGTGTCGGATGTAGTTGGGATAGTCCGAGTACCACACGGTCCTTACCCCCCTCGCGGCAAAGGGAGTGTGGTTGCTCTTGCCGCTCTTGGAACGGACCTTGTCGGCATGGTATCCCATGTCTTCGAAGACCTGGACGGCCAGCCCGGTGAGCTGTTCGTCCATGACCGCCTCCCGGTCACGGACGATGAAGCAAAGGTTCGGCCACCCCACGGCATCGAGATTGACCATGGCCTCGACCTCCCTTAACCGGTTGGACCTGTAAAGCAGGTCGGCGTATGCTTCCGCACCGATGCATCCCTCCTCCTCACAGTCCGCGAACAGGTATCTCACCGGCAGGCTTGCCTCGGAATCGCAGCCGTTTCGTATAAAGGCCAGCATGGCGGCCACGCCGGAAGCGTCGTCACTGGCCCCGGGGGTGCGGGGGCGGCTGTCGTAATGGGACGCGAGCAGCGCGTAAGGGCTCCCGGTACCGGGCCGGGCTGCCTCGATGTTGCGGCACCGGATCTTTTTCCTTCTGGACTTCAGGGAAAGTCTGATCCTCCCGCCCCCGGCCTCGAGGATCCTCTCGGCCATGGACTTGCGGATGGAAATTCCCGGAATGGGAGCAAGGGAGTAATCGCACGCACCCGAGTAAAGCTCGTCGATATAATCATTGTACCAGATGAGGGAGGACGCGCCCTTGATGGCCGCCTCTGCCACCTTGGCGGTTTCGTGGCTTTTCCAGAGCCTGGCAAGGTGAGCCTTGCCCGCGATCCCCTCCAGGGAATCGTAATCCTCCTCCCGGGCGTGTCCCACGGGGACGATGTCCGCGACAAGGTTCTTCACGGAAGGTGAGCCGATACCCGGCATGCAGTCCACCGTTTCAAACCCCTTCCCGAGATCGACCTGAAAGGACCACCTGGCCGGAACGGTCATATCTACAGTGAACGGCTGGACGGTCACTTCCAGACCCCACGACCGAAGGAGACGCCGGATCAGGGCAAAGGACGCCTTATGTCCCCTGGATCCGACGAACCGGTCCGGACCCACCGAGGTGAGGGCATCCACGTATCCTTTCAGTTCCTTTTCAAGCGGCGTGTCGGAAAACGTCTTTTCCATTTTCTGGTCAGTACTCCAAAGGCCCGCCGGCGGCAAGCCCCTCGAGTTCGGTAATGAGATCGTCCAGTTCCCTGATCGTATTCAGTTCGTGGTCCGGTACCAGGTTCCTGGCCGCCCCGGCGTCGGCAAGGGCCTCGCCGTACCGCTCCAGTTTTCCCAGGATCCGCGCCCGGGTGTCCAGGTACGGATAGCTGGGAGCAGGATCCAGGAGCAGGGCCCGGTCCACCAGGGCCAGGGCTCTTGCCGCATCGTCCCGCCCCATCTCCACCCACGCCAGGTTGTTAAGGACCACGGGGTTCTCCCCTCCCACCTCGAGTGCCTTTCCGAGGCGGGCCGCTGCCTTGTCCAGATTCCCTTCCGAGTAGTCGATCTCTCCGAGCATGGCCCAGGCCTCCGGTCTCCCGTCGTCCTGGTAAAGAGCGTCCTCGAGAAGCGGAACGGCCCGGCCCGTCTGGCCGGACTGGATATAGATGGAGGCGAGACGGACCCTGTCGTCGTAGGGCATCTGCAGGGAAGTCCGTCTGTCCGGCCCGGCGCAGGAAACAACAGACAAAAGCAAGGCACCAGCGAGTACTGTTCGGAAAAAGTAACCAAAAGTCATCGGACCATCTTTTCCCAACTTATTTCGCGACCCTGTCAAAAGTCAGCATCCACCTGCCGGATCCGGACCACATACCGTCGAACCTCTTTTCATCCATCCATGTCAGGCGCCCGTCACCCCACAGGATGAAAAAGCCCTTCCGGGAGGAAGAATAGCCGGTGACCACGATGAAGTGCCCTCCCGACCCGACCAGTGCGGGGTAGCGGAAAAGGACGATGACCGGCCCCGATTCCAGCTGATCCTGAAGGTTCGAGGCCGAGCCGCTCAACTGCCGCGCCGGCAGGCCTGATCTCGTGGCTTCCAGGAAAAGGTCCATGGTAAGTGTGCCGCCGGCCCCCGGACTGTACAGGCGCCGACTCATCTCGCCGGCGTCGGTCTCGATCCCCATGAAGTCCTGCACAGCCGCCAGGGCGTAGGGACCGCACTGCAGGGGCTCCTGGATATAGGGGGTAACGTCATGGAGCCTGACCGCTTCCGGGAACCGGTCAGGCTCCATGATCCGCAATGAGCAGGACAGGATAAGCGGCAGCGAGCACCAGACGGCGATCCAGCCGGCCCGGTGCAGGAACCCGCATCCCGGTCTCCGGGGAAATCCGTTATCAGCAGTGCCGGAAAAAATTGCAGATCCACCATTCTGATCTGCTCGAAACTCCGGCTGTTGAAGCATTTTCCGCATGGATGGAGACCGATCAATCAGCTCTCTTCAGATAAAACAGGGTCCGTACTCCAGGACCCTGTTTTATTTGATAGTGATCTCCTTGTCCATGAGCTTGATGATGAGGATGATGATGAGTACCAGGACAGCAAGGCTGACGAGCGTCCCGACTCCATCACCGCCTGCCTGCAGTTTCCCGACGTCGGCCATGACGGCCTGGCGCTCCTGGACGGTCAGCGAATCCAGTCGGGCCCGGATCTCCTCCGAAGACAACCCGAGAGCTGACAGGCGCTCGGTGAGCAGCTCATTTTCGAGGGCGGCCCTTATCCCGTCCACACTGGTCACGTCCATTTGGGCCAGGGCATTTTCGGAAGGGGATATGAATGCCGCCTGGGCCGCAGAGGGCAGGGCGGCGGCGCCTGACAGGACCAGTACGAGGTAAAGGCAAACCACCTTGACGGCAGGCATCTCAAGAATCTTTTTCACATGAATCTCCTTTCAGACAGGTTCATCTTCCCGGCCCGGGTCCGGCAGGTCCAGGGCCTCGTCCATACTCCCCGAACGGAGCCCTTCCAGGTCGAGGGTGATGTAACGATACCCCAGCCCCTTGAGGGACGCAACCACCTGTTCGGCCAAACCGCCGGAAAAAAGCCTGGCCATGTCATCCGGCGGGATCTCGATACGGACGACGGTGCTTCCGCCATCCGAGTGGACCCTCAGCCGGAGGTCGGGGAACCCGGCGTCCACCAGGAATTTTTCTCCCTTACGGACCCTGTCGATCTCCTCCTTCGTAAGGAATGTGCCGTAGGGAAATCTGGTGGCAAGGCAGGGCGCCGACGGGCGATCCCAGGTGGGAAGCCCGGCCTGGCGGCTCAACTCCCTGATCCGGTCCTTGGTCAGGCCGGCCTCCCTCAGGGGGCTGCGAACACCTGACTCCTGGAGGGCGGCGATCCCGGGACGGTACTCGTTGACGTCGTCGGCATTGGTTCCGTCCAGGACCCAGGGGATCCCGTCCGACCGGGCCATCTCCGTCAGTTTGCCGAAGATGAGCAATTTGCAGTGGTAGCACCTGTCGGGGCTGTTTCCCGAAACTTTCCCTGACAGAAGGGGGTTCAGAGCGGTGGTGCGGACGTCGGCTCCCATATCCCCTGCCGTCCTGACCGCATCTGAAACGGCCCCTTCCCGCATCAGGGGATGGTCCACCACAACAGCGGTCACCGCATCGGCTTTAAGGATTTCGAGACAGGAATACAGGAGAAAGGTGCTGTCCACACCGCCGGAAAAGCCCACGAGGACCTTCCCCATCTGGCGGATGATATCCTTGAGAACATCGTGTGGAGTCACTTGCGGATCACCTCTGACGAGGATATGGGATGGTCCGGAAACAGGTCAGGCGATCCGCCCCGAGTGACGGGCCGCCGGTTACACCGGGCGTGACGGGCGATCAGAGGTATCAATCAGATTTGATGGACTCGCAAAAAGTCCCGGATTGGACTTTTTGCGACTCTATCAGATCTGATACGTGTAGGGGTGGTCATATTCCCGTTCCACACCAACGATGCGAGCCCTGGCGCAAAGGTCGCTGATAGTGATGGCGTCGAAGAAATCGCCGATCTGGTTGCTGATATCCAGCCACATCTTCTGTGCGACGCAATCATCCGATCGGGGACACTTCTTTCTGGGCGCTTCACTGGCGCAAAAGACAAGTTGAAAAGGTCCTTCGGTGGCTCTTACAATGTCTCCAAGGGTGATGTCGGCCGGGTCCTTGAGAAGGTAATACCCGCCGTTGGGGCCCCGCTTGCTCCCCAGAAGACCGGCCTTCTTGAGCTTCTGGAAGATCTGCTCAAGGTACCGGGGGCTGATCTGCTGGCGCCTCGAGATATCCTTGATCTGGGTGGGAAGACCCACTGAGTGGTAAGCGATATCGAACAATGCACGGACGCCGTATCGGCTCTTGGTGGAAAGTCTCATTCGTAATTACCCCTTTTTTTACGGTTATAATTTCTTTGAAGATATTTTTTTACAGTTGTTTTGTCAAGTTTAAACACGGAATCCGGTCGGGCCTGGATTCCGTGCCTGCTCCCCCAATGCCCCGGATAGTCCCTGATACCGCCGAATCCAGGTCTTCCCCAAAGGCAAAAGTGAATGCCTATTTTGGTTTATAGCTGACCGCTGATTCCTGTAAGCTGAGAACACCATGAATCTGAGAACTCTCAACCGCTGGGATCTGACGCCAACCGAAGCGGTCAAGGTCCAGAGGGAGCTGGCGGCAAAGGTCCGTGGAGGGAAACTGCCGGAGGTGAAAACGGTCCTGGGTGTGGACGTTTCGTACCGGAGGCGGGAAAAGGAGTTCCTCGCTGCGGCGCTCCTTCTGGCCGTTCCGGAGATGACGCCGCTTCGCTCCGTGACCGCCAGGGGCACCACCCCTTTCCCCTACGTGCCGGGCCTGCTTTCCTTCCGGGAGATCCCTCCCCTCCTTCCCCTGCTGGACGAGATGCCCCGGCCCGATCTCATCGTGGTGGACGGCCACGGCATCGCCCATCCCCGAGGAATGGGGCTTGCGTCCCACATCGGGCTCCTCACAGGCGTTCCCACTGCCGGATGCGCAAAGAGCCTGCTGACGGGCAAGTGCGATGAGCCGGGGCCGGTACCGGGAAACAGCTCGCCAATAACACTTAACGGAAAAACCGTCGGCTATGCCTTGAGGAGCAGGAAGGGGTGTAAACCGCTGTACATCTCCCCCGGGCACCTCCTGGATCCGGCCGAGGCGGTGAAGGCGGTGACGAGGTGCCTGAGGGGGTACCGGCTGCCGGAAGCTACCAGGCTTGCGGATAAGTTAAGCAAGGAGAAAGGGAATGAATAGTGTCTGGTGTCCGGTGTCTGGCCCAACCGTTGATGACTTCGCAAAAAGTCATCAACGCGCCCCGCGTGGGGCGCCCAAATCAATGAAAAGCCGCGCCTGGGAAGGGCGCCCGGATCGATGACCGATGAAAGCAGCCGCGCCCGGGGAGGGCGCCCGGATCGAGTGCCAATGGCTGTGTGTTCGATCCGTGAGGGAACCGAAAACCACGCTTTTCGGTTCCCGTTGAGCCAAAGTCTCGCACAGACTTTGGTGATTATCAGCAGTCACCGTGAGGAAAGGGAAAACCACGCTTTTCCCTTTCCCCAGGACATCAATGAGCCAGGAAAAGTTCCGCTTGGACTTTTTGCGACCCTATCAACCGTTTGTCATTGCGAACCGCTTAAACAGTCAGTTTCATTACTCTCCCTTTCCCCTCCGAGGGATAGGGCCGGGGTGAGGGGGAAGGCTTTCCCCAAATGAAGAAATCTCGGGAAGTACAGCTGACAGCTATCAGCTGAAAGCTTTAAGCTAAACCTGAGAGCATGAAGTTGATAGCTGAACAAAAAACCGGGCATCGCCCGGCAATTTCCTGGATCTTGGATTTCTTGTCGCGTCGTAGCTGAAAGCACAGACGGATGGATCTTGGATCATTCTGAGATCTGAGATGTGAGATCTGAGATCACAACTTCCATTCGACTTTGATCCCGGCCGCCGCTCTGCCGTGATGTTCCAGCACCGGAATGAGCGTGAAATCCGGCTCCCTCCCGTTCCTCCTCGATCTGCCGGCGATGGTCCTGCCGATGGCCGTCCCGATGACAGAGCCCAGGAAAACGTCCGAAGGCCAGGCGTCTTCATGATAGACGCGGCTTACGGCGGTCCCGGCGGCGAGGGCGTAGTAAAAGAGCGCCTGGTGCCATGGCGCCTCGTAGGCAAAAACGCTGGCAACGGAAAACACCAGGGAAGAGCTTATGTCCGGCATGGAGTGGTAGCGGTTGAACGGATCGAACTGGTCGGCCGTCGGGCTGTCGCCGGGTCCCTCGTGGCCAACGATAAATCCTGAACTGGCGCTGATGAGGGCGGTGATGGCAAGGGCTTCAAAACCGGCCAGGGACCTGGATTTCAGTTCCTTGTCGTCAAGGAAGTAGCCCAGGAGGTAAAGCCCTGCCGTGGTTTCCGGGACGTGCCTGCTCAGGACTCTGAACCTTTCGTACATCTTGTCGTTGCGATCGTCCCGCGTATCGATGATGTCGGCAGCGTAATCCTCGTCATGGTTGAGGAGGAACAGGGTCGTCAGAACGGTCAGACCTGTCAGGGCGGTATTCCTTGGGGTGACCCTTACAGGTGAGGAAAGGACGTATTTCAGGTCCTTGTCAACCTTCTCCATGATCATCTCGAACGCCGGGTCCAGGATCGGAACCGGTTCGTCGGGACGGATGACCCTCAGCTGTCTTTCGGAACCGGCGGCGCCCTGGTCCTGCCCCTCCACCGGGCCGGCAGACACAAGCAGCAGGGCGCACATTGCCGCCATGGTGCCCCAGGCTTTCACCCCTCGAGTTCTCCTTCCGGATCGCTTTGAGCATCCCCGGGCCGGCCATCGCCGCTTTGGGAAGCAGGTTTGGGCCCCAAGTGGGTGACCTCGCCGAAGTTGCTCACGTCACCCGGCATCACCACCCCCGCCGAGATGATCATCCTGAACGCCTCGTCAACGCTCCAGTTGAGGGGGATCAATTCATTTTCGGGAACAACCACAAGGTATCCCGAGGTGGGATTGGGCGTCGTGGGGACGAAGATCGTCATGGACCTGCCCGGGATTCTGTCCTTGATCTCTCCCCTGGCTTCACCGGTGATGAAGCCGATGCTGTAGATCCCCTTCCTGGGATACTCAAGGAGGATGGCCCTTCTGAAGCTGTCCTGTCCCTTGACGAACACGGCCTCCATGATCTGCTTGGTGGAAAAGTAGAACCACCGTAAAAGGGGGATCTTTTCCAGGATCTTCTCACCGGTGGAGATCAGCTTCCGTCCGGCCACGTTGGCCACCAGGGCCCCGATGACGAAGATGATTGCCACCGTGAGGATAAGCCCGAGGCCGGGGATGGGGAACCCGATAAGGGCCTCCGGACGGTACATCGGGGGGATAAGCCTGAGAGTACGGTCGGTCCAGTGGAAGAGGGACAGGAGAACCCACCACGTCAGAGTGAGGGGGACCAGGACGAGAAGCCCCGTCAGCATGTATTTTTTGATGGCCGTTCTCAGGGTGTGCACGAATCTCTCCCCGTGTCTGATGGTGAACCGTGTCGAGCAAAAAGTCCCGGACTGGACTTTTTGCGGCGTCATGACTGCCGGAAGAGACTCTATTCTATGGGAGCAACAACCTGTTGACAAGGCGGGAATAGGAGGAACCCGAAGAATTTTCATCCCCCGCCTCGCAAATTGGCTCGAAGAGACTTTTTGCGAGGTTATCTATGACCGCCCCTTGATTTTTAATCGAGGAGGGTTATATTGCCCCTCTACTGGCACTCACAATGTGAGAGTGCTAATTCGGAAAACCGGAACAACAGACACGGTTATCAGGCTTTCAGGATACTGTCCCGGTACGGGACGGTGCCTGGACAGACAACAAGAGGAACAATCCAGAACCTAGAGGAGGACCAGAAGATGAAGATCAGACCGCTTCAGGACCGTATTCTCGTCAAAAGGATTGAGGAGACGGCGAAGACAAAGGGTGGCATCATTATCCCCGACACCGCTAAAGAAAAGCCCCAGGAGGGCAAGGTTGTTGCCGTTGGCAAGGGCCGCATCCTGGAGGACGGCACCCAGAGGGCTCTGGACCTCAAGGTCGGGAACAAGATCCTTTTCGGCAAGTACGCCGGAACTGATGTGAAGATCGATGACGAAGACTACCTCATCATGAGGGAAGATGACGTTCTCGGCGTTATCGAGAAATAATCCCACAAACAATAGTCCAGGAGGGATATCCCAATGAGCAAGATCATCATGTACAGCGAGGACGCCCGCAAGAAGCTGCTTGCCGGTGTCAATGCCCTTGCCGACACCGTCAAGGTGACCCTCGGTCCCAAGGGCCGGAACGTTATCATCGAAAAATCCTTCGGCGCCCCCACCGTCACCAAGGACGGCGTGACCGTTGCCAAGGAGATCGAGCTGGAGGACAAGTTCGAGGACCTCGGCGCCCAGATGGTCAAGGAGGTCGCCAGCAAGACCTCCGATATTGCCGGTGACGGCACCACCACCGCCACCGTCCTCGCACAGGCCATCTACCGCGAGGGGATCAAGAACGTGACCGCCGGCGCCAACCCCATGGACGTCAAGCGCGGCATCAATGCAGCCGTGGCCGCCGTGGTCGACCAGCTTCACAAGATCAGCAAGCCCACCAAGGAGCAGAAAGAGATCTCCCAGGTCGGCACTATCTCCGCCAACAACGACGCCTCTATCGGTGAGATCATCGCCGAAGCCATGAGCAAGGTCGGCAAGGAAGGCGTCATCACGGTGGAAGAGGCCAAGAGCATGGAGACCTCCCTGGAGGTGGTGGACGGGATGCAGTTCGACCGCGGTTACCTGTCCCCCTATTTCGTGACCGACCCCGAGCGCATGGTGGCCGATCTTGAAGAACCGTACATCCTGGTGTTCGACAAGAAGATCAGCGCCATGAAGGACCTTATCCCGCTCCTCGAGCAGGTGGCCCGCTCCAACCGCCCCCTTCTCATCATCGCCGAGGACATCGAGGGCGAAGCCCTTGCCACCCTCGTGGTGAACAAGATCCGCGGGACCCTGTCCACCGCCGCCGTCAAGGCTCCCGGCTTCGGTGACCGCCGCAAGGCCATGCTCGAGGACATCGCCGTCCTCACCGGCGGCCGCGTGATCTCAGAAGACGTCGGCATCAAGCTCGAAGCTGTTACCCTCGAGGACCTTGGCCAGGCCAAGCGCGTCACCCTCGACAAGGACAACACCACCATCATCGACGGCGCCGGTGCCAAGGGAGCCATCGAGGGCCGTGTAGCCCAGCTCCGGGTCCAGATCGATGAAACGTCCTCGGACTACGACCGTGAAAAGCTCCAGGAGAGACTCGCCAAGCTGGTGGGCGGTGTTGCCGTCATCAAGGTCGGTGCTGCCACCGAGACCGAGATGAAGGAGAAAAAGGCCCGGGTCGAGGACGCTCTCCATGCCACCCGCGCGGCCGTCGAAGAGGGCATCGTTCCCGGCGGCGGTGTCGCTTACCTGCGCTGCATGGGTGTCCTGGACAAGCTGAGCCTCCCCGAGGAAGATCAGCAGATCGGCGCCAACATCGTGCGCAAGGCCCTGGAAGAGCCCCTTCGCCAGATCATCGCCAACGCCGGCCTCGAGCCTTCCATCATCGTGGACGTGGTGAAGAAGAGCAAGAAGATCAGCTACGGTTTTGACGCCGCGAAGGAAGAGTACGGTGACCTTTTGGAACTCGGCATCATCGATCCCACCAAGGTGACCCGCTCGGCTCTGCAGAACGCCGCTTCAATCGCCGGCCTCCTGCTGACCACCGAAGCCAGCGTAGTCGAAAAGCCCGAACCGAAGGGCGACATGGGCGGAATGGGCGGCGGAATGCCTCCCATGGGTGTGCCTGGAATGTAAAAAAATAGTTGGGCTCGAAGCCCCACTATTTTTAGTTCAAAGTAGAAAGTGGAAAGTTCCAAGAAAGCCCGGAGCGTTGAGCTCCGGGCTTTTGATTTTGGCATTAAAGCTTTTGATTCCCGGGATTGCCTCATCACGCCGAGGCCGTTATTCGCAATGACGCCAGCCTGCGGCTGGAGTTTATGGTTTATGGTTTATGGTTTCAGGTGAGACCTTCCCCCGCGTCGCCCGGTCGAGGGGAGCACTCTACTTCTCTGTTTCCGCCAGGACCTCTTCGAACACCCGGGTAAACCGCCCACTCTCCATGGACGCGTCGAACTCCCCCAACCAACGGCGGATGTATGCCGTGTCAACATCACGGTTGCGTAGCAGCACGGATCTAACGTCTTCCAGGTCCCGCGGTCTCCCGGCAAAGATCAGGGAGCCATGAGACACCCGCGCCCAAGGTCACGTCGATGTCTCTTGTCAGGCGGGGTTCCCCGTATAAAAGGACCGCCTGGCCGCCGATAATCATGTAGGGGATCTTCCTTACGTTCAGGGAAGCGGCGATGCTGGCGATTAATTCCTGGAACATGAATTCAGGATCCGTGCGACAGCGATATCGGTCTCGATCCCTTCCATGGGATCGGCGGGGGGAAGAACCCGCAGTTCACGCCCCTCCTCCCACAGGCGGGTGAAAATATCCAGTGCCTGGCTGTGATCCAGCCGGCCCTCCCTGCGGGCCAGATCGTCATCGAATTTACTTTTCGCGTCAAAGTCCCTGATCATTAAAAACCTCCGAAACTATTGACTATTTTATCCTTTTAACGGTTTGCGGGCAATAACGGGCCCGAGCCTTTTAATGATTCCAATCCCCGGTTGGAGTTCAGGGTTCAGGGTTCGAGTTTCAGGTTTCGGGTGGAACCTTTTCCCCACGTCCCTGCGTCCCCGCCTGTCCCGAGCCACGCCGGAGGCGTGGTCGAAGGGCTTCCACTTTCACCTTTATCCTCCCCGCCGCAACACGCACATCCAGTCCCTCGCCCACTTCAACCTGGTCCGGCCCCCTCACGATACTACCATCCTTTTTGCTGACAACAGAATATCCGCGGTCTAAAACTGCCTGGGGGCCGAGGGAGTTTAAAAGCCCGGCCAGGTGTTTCAGGTCCGAGCGGCTTTCCGCCAGGCGGGACCGGGTGTGGCTGACGAGGCGGAACGACAGGTCGTCGAGGCGCATGCGCCCCTGGTCAAGGATGTGGCGCGGATGGACGAGCCTGGACCCGACGGCGGCGAGCTGTTCCCTGGCCTCGCCCACCGCGAGGCGGGCTGCCGAGGAAAGCCTGCTCCTGTAATACTCCAGGCCCGCGAGAAGATCATCCCTGCCCTGGGTGACCAGTTCGGCGGCGGCAGAGGGCGTGGCTGCCCGGGCGTCCGCGGCCAGATCTGTCAAAGCCACGTCGGTCTCGTGTCCCACGGCCGAAACGACCCGAATCGGACAATCGGCCACTGCCCTGACCACCCGCTCGTCGGAAAAGGCCAGCAGGTCCTCGTAGGAGCCTCCACCCCGGCCGATGATGATCACATCGATTTCCTCATCAGATGCCGAAAGGTCGGCAAGAGCCTGGACCAGGGATTCGGGGGCATCCCGGCCCTGCACGAGAGCCGGCGCAAGAAGGACCCTTACCGGCGCATCCATATTCCTGATCACTTTCAGGATATCCTGAATGGCGGCGCCCGTGGGGGACGTGACGACACCGATGCAGGCCGGGTAAGTGGGCAGGGGCCGCTTGCGGTCCGGATGGAAAAGCCCCTCGGCATCGAGGGCCTGGCGCAGCTGCTCCAACGCCTGCCGGATGGCTCCGACCCCCCGGGGCTCGATGTCCTCAACGATGATCTGGTAGTTGCCCCGGGCCTCGTAAACGGTCAGGCGCGCTAAAAGAAGCACGTGCATCCCGCCTGCCGGGAGGAACGGCAGGCGCCCGGCATCCCGCCGGAACATCACCGCCCGGATCTGGGTGTTTTCATCCTTGAGGGTAAAATAGAGATGCCCGCTGGAAGCGGCATTGAAATCGGAGATCTCCCCTTCGACCCAGAGGGGCGGGAAGGCTGCTTCCAGGGCGCCCTTGATATGGCGTGTCAGTTCGGTGACGGTGAGGGGTGTCGAACGATCCACAGCGGCGGCTCCTTCAGACTTTGCTTCCCGAACCTGATGGACTCGCAAAAAGTCCAATCCGGGACTTTTCGCTCCACGGAAAGGGAAAAGCGTCGTTTTCCCTTTCCTTACAATGACTG
>JARGFV010000065.1 GCA_029210545.1 bacterium | reverse complement strand
AGACCAGGTGGTAGGGGTAGATGTTCTGAATGACCCTCAGTGGACGTCCCATGCATGAAGGAATGCAAAGTCATTGCCAAAGTGCTCTGACACCGGGGGAGAGGAAAAGGGGAAGAGGCGGGTCTTTGACCGTTCTGGTAGACAGGATTGCTGATATTGAAATTCAGTTTTGAATGAACGAGATATAAAAAACTACCGGCTAAACCTGGTGGTTTTTTATATGTGAATAACTTCGCAAACAAGGTACACAGTAGATGCTTGACGAACATGGATTATTGTGCGAAATGAAGCAGTTACGTAAGTGCAATGGAAAGAGTCTTTTGTGAACAATGGAACAAATCCGCAGGGAGACCACTTAATGACTGACGACAAGAGGATTTTAGAGAGGGGACTGTGGCGGAACCCCATGAGCTATCTGGGATTCATCATGTCCATCGTGGCGGGGCTCCTGATCGCCCTTCTGCTCATCATAGACTTTCTCGCCAACGTCCATTCCGCCTATCTGGGTGTTCTTCTCTTTTTCATCCTGCCGGTCTTTTTCATGGCCGGCCTGTTTCTCGTCGCATGGGGAATGTGGGACGAGCAAAAGCGCAGGAGAAAGACATCGCCTGTAGAGATACCGAGGTTCCCGATCCTGGACCTCAACCTGGGGGCCCATAGGACCCGGTTCACCGTATTCATGGTGGGGACCATCTTTGTTGCCCTGCTGCTGACGGTGATCGCCTACGAAGCCTACCATTTCACCGAGTCGCTCACCTTCTGCGGCGAACTGTGCCACGAGGTCATGGAACCCGAGGCCGTGGCGTCCCAGAACTCCCCCCACGCCAAAGTGTCGTGTGCCGGATGCCACGTCGGGCCCGGTGCCGGGTGGTATGTCAAATCGAAACTTGCCGGAACGCGGCAGTTATTTGCCGTGCTCCTGGACTCCTTCCCGAGGCCCATCCCCCCTGCCATCCAGCACCTGAGACCGGCGAGAGAGACCTGCGAGGAGTGTCACTGGCCCGAAAAGTTCTACGGCTCAAAGCTCAAGGTCCACACCCATTTCGGGTTCGATGAGCAAAACGTCGCCCACGACGTATCCATGCTGGTCCGGATCGGCGGGGGGGAAAGCGCCGCCAAAGAGGGCGGATCCGGTATCCACTGGCACATGCTCGCCGACAAGAAAGTCACCTTCCAGGCGGCCGATCCCGGGCTGCAGGTCATCCCCGTCGTGTGGGAAGAGTACGGGGACGGCACCGTGGTCGAGTACCGCATGGAGGGTTACGAGGAAGAAGAGGGAGGCGGTGGCAAGGATGGTCACGCTCCAGAGGTTCGCCTGGTGGACTGCGTTGTGTGCCACAACCGGCCCACCCACATCTATAACTCACCTGACAAGGCCATGGACAAGGCCCTGGTGGAAGAGGCTATCGACCATAAACTTCCCTACATAAAGAAGGTGGGCGTGGAAGCCCTCATCGGGGATTATGCCAGCCACGAGGAAGCGGCGGAAGCGATCCGGGAAAAGATCTGGAGCTTCTATAGGGAAGGGTATCCCGGGATCGTGGACAGCAAAGCAGCGGCCATCGAGGATGCCGTCAAGGTCGTCACCGGGATACACGAAGTGAACTTCTTCCCTGAGATGAACGTCAGCTGGAGTGAATACCCGGACAACATCGGCCACTGGATCTCACCCGGATGCTTCCGGTGTCACGACGGCAAGCATGTGTCCGAGGATGGCAAGGTGATCCGGCGCGACTGCGAGATCTGCCACACCATGCCCCGGAGTTCGGTCAGCACCCATTGGGCCGAGATGGTTCCCAAGGGGCAGGAGTGGGACAACTGGCATCCCTGGGACCTGAAGTACCGGCATGCCGAGATGAACTGCAACGTCTGCCATACCGGCGGCCTGCCGCCTGCGAGGGATTGCGCCACATGCCACGAGCAGAAGGGCGTATCCGAGTATGACGAGAACGTGGGAATGGGCGATTTCGAGTGTTCCGAGTGCCACCTGGACCTCCAGAAGGTCCAGCCCACCATGGATTGTGTCGATTGCCACGACGGCGAACTGGCTGAACTTCACCTCGACGTGGACGAGCACCTGGAGGACGGGTGCCTGGTTTGCCACACACCCCATGCATGGGTGGTTCCTGACCGGGAAGCATGCTACCAGTGCCACGACGACAAGGTAGAGCACAACGCGGGGGATGCCTGCTACGAGTGCCACGATTTCAAATAAAATTCCGCACCCGGAACCTGAACAATACCGCTTCGGCCCGGCTGAAAAGCCGGGCCTTTTTTGTGTTTCCAAGTGATTAGATCAAAACCCAGGTCTTGATTTTCTCCAGCCGTCGCCAAAGGCTAGGGCAGCAAAGTATTGAAAGTGTAAAGTTAAATTATTTATATTTTTGTTTGACGGAATATTGATGCTTGAATCGCCCTAAAATGTTGATATTTATTAATTTTTTTTTATTTAAAACGCTTGTTTTTTATTCCCGGGATCGTGTAAAAGGACGTCTCGCCTTTCAAATGTGTTATTCTTTTCGGATGGAGGAGCAGTTGATCGACCAGGAAGATAGACATAGCCGGGCCATGAGAGAACTGCGGGATCAGGTCACCGCCCTGGCGGAGCGGGTTGCAAAACTCGAAGCCTTGTCAGGTGAAAGGACACCGGTTTTCCAGGAAGCCGTACCTGTGCAGGGTGACATCCCTTTCATCGAAGCAAAGAGAAAACAGAGTCCCTGGTCTGTAGGAGGATTGGCAGCCATCATGTCCCGGGGGGCTGTCGTAAGCCTGATCCTGCTTCTCGCCCTGATTCTCAGGACACTTACGGACAGCGGCGCCCTGGGTCCCAGGCCGGGGACCCTTCTTGGCATCGGATACGCCACCGCTCTTGAGGCAGCCGGTCTTTTCATGTACCGGAAAAAGCTTCCCCTTGCTCCCATTTTCAGCATCAGCGGAGTTCTCCTGCTGGTGGCGGTGGTACTGGAGGCCCATGCCGGGTTCGGTTCCATCTCCACGGTGCCGGCCTACGCCATCCTCGCCGTTGCGGGAAGCGGGATGGCAGTGATCAGCTGGACCCAGCGGGCCACGATCCCGGTTGGCGTGGGAACCCTGGCCGTGCTTCTGGCTGCACTGCCCCTGGCTTTTCCAAAGCCCGATTTCGTTCCCCTCGCCGTTTACCTTCTCGCTGTCAACATTATGGCTTTCTCCGCGGCACGACTGCCCCGCGGCTGGTGGCTTCGGATCCTGGTGTATCTCTTTACCTCAACCCTGTTTTTCCTTTGGAGTTTCGCTCTGCGCTCTGAAGCGCTCAGGCTCGGTGCGGTTCCAGGCACACTTGCCTGGTTTTTCACCTTGGTGGCCGTCTTCCTCGCCTACTACATCGGGATATCGGTGTACGCCATCTGGAAAAGTGATCACGATACCCGGCGTCCCTTCGACAACATCCTCCCCACGGCGGCATCCGCGGGCGCCTATGTTGCCGCCCTCATGGTCGTCTCAGCTTTGGGGGAGGGCTTAAAGGTCCTCGGCGTCTCGGGGGTCCTGACAGCGAGCGCACTGCTGGGGATCGCTGCCCTCAAGGCCGGAAGAGCCGGTGCCGGGACGAAGGGAGCCAACACTTTCGCCTTCCCTGCCGCGCTGCTGCTGGCCCTTTCGTTCAGGGACCTTTCAGGGGAATCGGTGATCGCCCTCGCCATCCTTTCCTGGGCGGCGATCAGCCTCGCATGGCTTTCGGCGCGGTGGAAAAGCGCCGGGGTCAGGGTCACCGGGTATTTCCTGCAGGGAACGGTTCTGGGCGCCTCGGGCCTCCTGCTGCTCATGTCGCCTTCCGGGACCCACTTCGCCGCCACACTGGCCGGCATGACGGTAATAGCCGTGGTCGCCCTCGGACATTACCACATCGTAAAGACAACGGACCCGCCGGGCGACAGCCTGTATTTCGGGCGACTGGACCGGAACGATGTCAGCGGGGCGATCCCGCTCCTGGTCAGTGTCGGGGCCGCTTTCCTGGCCCTGCGAGCCGGCCTGTATGCGGGTCTTGGAGACGGGGCCGCCTTTACAGCTGGTCAAAGCCTGATCCTTAACCTCGGCGCCCTTGGCCTGTTCATGATTGCCCGAAAACAGGTCGATGCCCAGATCAAATGGGTTGCCGTTCTCGTTACCGTACTGGGCGGCGGCAAGGCGTTCTTCTACGATCTTTTCAAGATCAAGGGGCTTCCCGTGGTCGCCAGCGTCTTTTCATTCGGAATGGCCGCCGCGGCAGGCTCCTGGGTACTCGGACAGTGGCACCGGTTGACGGAAAAACATGGTATAGGGTGATATAACCGGTGAAAAATTACGGTCATACCGTTCGGCTGGTTCGGATATCACTGACAGGTAACAAGCAGGGTCGCGATAAGTCCCGCCTGGTCTTTTGCGAAGTCATCAATACTTGACCTGCCGATTTTCTTGTTATCCTGTTATGGAGAGGTTTATATTTCCTGATACAGGCCCGCGTTTGAGGAGGCGCTTAATTGAAAGTTACCTGGAAAAAACCGTGGACAGTGATCTTCTGGATATTGTCCCCGGATCGCTACGAAACGGAAGAGGGGCCCGGTCCGGAATACCGGTCACGGTTCAGCGAAAAGGGGTTCTGGAGGTGGCTTTTCGCATCCGAAAAGTTTGAAGAGGAACCGGAGATAAGGCTGCACAAACCCCGCTTCGGAGACAGATCTTTCATCAGTTGGCTCTTCGCGTCAGAAGGGAAACCGGTTTCGGAAACCCGGGGCAGGGATGTCAACCCTCCCCATAGTCACGGGGACGAATAATGATAGAGTCGCAAAAAGTCCAATCCGGGACTTTTCGCTTCACGGAAAGGGAAAAGCGTGGTTTCCCCTTCCCTCACGGATCAGTGGCCTGTATTTCAGTCACTGATCCGGGCGCCCTTCCCATGTGCGGCTATTCATTGATTTGGGCGCCCCGCGCGGGGCGCGTTGATGACTTTTTGCGACGCAATCAAAGTTACGGGAAAATGCGCCTTCCGACAAACCAGCCGGCAGCGTAACGAGGTTCCCCGAAACGCTGCGGTGAGAGGTACTCATTATGGAACACACCAAACATCTCTGGCGAGCGGTTCTCATCATCGTCATTGTCATCGCCTTGTACATCGTCGGGAGGGTGGTCATTGTTCAGGCCCTCTATCCGACCTTCGGGAAGTACGGTCCCTATCGGGGCGATGCATTGCGGGAGGAGAAAGCCCTTCAGGTCCAGCATGGAGCGGGTGCCGAATCGTGCGCCAGTTGCCATGAGGACAGGGTGAGCGAATTCCTGGAGACCGCACACGCAAGCATCAACTGCGAAACCTGCCACGGTCCTCTCAACAGCCATGTTCATTTCGAGAAGATCGAGGATTTCATGGCGAACCCTGGGAAATACGAGTGGTCTGAAGAGATGGAGATCCAGCAGGCCAAAGATCTCTGTATCCGCTGTCACGAAGCCCAGCCGGCGAAACCCGATCATTTCCCGCAGGTGCGTATCGTCGAACATCTGGCGGAAATGGACGTTGAAAATTCGCCGAATGTGTGCCTGGACTGTCATGATCCCCACGATCCTTCCATGTAGTCAGAATCACCTGGAGATCTTGAGATTATGATGCGAGGAGTCACCATGAAAGAAACGAGCAGAAGAAATTTCCTGCGAACGACGGCGGGCGCATTGCTCGGCAGCGTCGCCGCGGTCGCCTTCGGCCTCATTCCCGGACGGGTTAAAAGGGCACTGGCCGGCACCACGGTTCAGCCTGAAATGGACCTGACCGGCTACAACCCAAGGGAACACCTTTATTCCTACATAATCGATCTGCACAAGTGTATCGGTTGCGGCTCCTGTGTCCAGGCGTGCAGGCGTGAGAACAAGGTGCCCACGGGGTTTTACCGCACCTGGGTCGAGAGGTACCAGAAGGGACCTGAATCGGACCATGCCCACATCGATTCGCCCAACGGGGGACTTTACGGTTTTCCGGCTGCCACGGCCGGGGTTTCAGGTGTTTCCAAAGCCTATTTCGTTCCGAAAATGTGCAACCATTGCAGTGAAGCGCCGTGTGTCCAGGTGTGTCCCTTCGGGGCATCCTTCAAGAGCCCGGACGGTGTCATGCTGGTGGACAAGGAACGCTGCATGGCTTGCGGCTACTGCGTCCAGGCATGTCCCTATGCTGCCAGATGGATCAACCCCGTCACCCACGTTGCGGACAAGTGCACCTGGTGCTACCAGCGAATCACGAAGGGTCTCAAGCCGGCCTGCGTGCAGGCCTGCCCCACCGGCACGAGGCGTTTCGGCGACATCCGCGACCCCTACGATCCGGTCACGAAGGTCCTGGCAGAGGAGAGGGTCGGCATGCTTCAGCCCCAGTTGCTCACCAAACCGAAATGCTACTATCTCGGCCTTGACAAGGAGGTCCGCTGATGTTGGAGACAGTCGGTTATGTATTTCCCAACGACCTCCATATCCACTGGTCGCTGATGATCGTCATATACCCCTACATTACGGGGCTGGTAGCCGGGGCTTTCGTGGTTTCGTCCCTGTATCACGTGTTCGGGATCAAACAGCTCAAGCCGGTGGCCAGTTTCGCCCTCATGGCATCCCTGGCGTTCCTCCTTGTCGCCACCTGGCCCCTGCTCAACCACCTGGGGCATCCCATCCGTGGCATGAACGTCATCCTCACGCCCCAGTTCCAGTCGGCAATGGCCGGTTTCGGGTTCTTCTACACCGGTTACCTGTTCATCCTCCTGCTGGAGGTCTGGCTGGTCTTTCGGAAAGATATCGTGACCTACGCCAGGAGAACGCGGGGCTGGAGACAGCGGATCTACAGGATCCTGACTCTGGGTGTCTACGACATCTCGGAAGAGGCCCTGGAGGTGGACCACAAGGTCACCAACTTCCTCGCCGCCATCGGTATCCCCGGAGCGTTCCTGCTCCATGGATACGTCGGGTTCCTTTTCGGTGGAGTCAAGGCCAACCCCTACTGGTCCACCCCGCTCATGCCCATCATCTTCATCTTTTCGGCCGTGGTTTCCGGGATCGCCGCCCTCATCGTCATGTACCAGATCATCATGAAGCTGAAAGGGTTCGTCATCGACAGGGACTGCATCGACACCATGTGCGGCTGGCTGTGGATGTTTCTCATCATTACATTCTCGCTGGAGCTCCTGGCCGAGATCTCCATGGCCTACGAGAAAGCCGAGGAGTGGGAGATCGTCCACGAACTGCTTTCCGGCCCCTTGAGTTTCTCCTACATGGGGCTGCAGATCGTCGTAGGTGCGCTTATTCCCCTGATGCTCCTCGGGATTATCGTACTGTTGAGGAAGAGCATGGGCGACAGGGTCGCCAACACCCTGTCTTTCATCGCCGCCACACTGCTCCTTATCCAGGTTTTTGCCATGAGGTGGAACGTGGTTATCGGCGGGCAGATGATCTCCAAATCGCTGTCCGGTCTTCGGGAATCGTACCATCCCGCGATGTTCGAGAAAGAAGGGGTCCTTGTCGGCATCTTCATCATGGCCGTCCCGTTCCTGATCATCCTGGCGGCCGAATACATGCTGCCCATGTTCAAGTATTCGGAGGAGCAGACCAGAAACCTTAAAGAGCCGTCTGTCTCCGAAGCTGGTCCGTCCTGCGAATAACCGTCCGGTCATGGATCAACTTCTTGTTTATTCACCATTGTACCGCACCTTCAGCTACGGACCCCACCATCCGCTGAGGCCGACCCGCCTTTACCTGACCCATTACCTCATGGAGGCCTGCGGTTTTCTGGACGGGCCGGCAGTAAGGCAGGCCGAACCGGTTCCCGCCACACGGGACCACCTGCTGAGAACCCATTCCGCAGGTTACCTCGAGGCCCTTGAGGCAGCCAACGGGGGAGAACATTTCCCCGGCGCCCTGAAATGGGGACTTGGTCTCGGGGACAACCCCATTTTCGCAGGTGTGTGGGACTGGAGCCTCCTGGTGTGCGGCGGGAGCCTCATGGCCCTTTCAGAGGTCGCCGAGGGTAACTGTTCCGTAGCGATGCACACCGGGGGCGGTTTCCATCATGCCCATCACGCCAGGGCGGCCGGGTTCTGCTACCTGAACGACCTGGCCGTGGCTATCGCCGACCAGGTGGAAAAGGGTAGAAAAACCCTTTACCTGGACATCGACGCCCATCACGGAGACGGAGTCCAGGAGGCGTTTTACGGGTCGGACCAGGTCCTGACCGTTTCCATTCACGAGACCCCCGACCATCTGTTCCCCGGCACCGGCTACGAAAGGGAACTGGGGGAGGGGAAGGGGTACGGCTACAGCGTCAACGTCCCCCTGTCCCCCGGATCGTCCGATCCCACCTTCATCGACGCGTTCGAGGCGGTCGTGCCCCCCCTCCTTCGTTCCTTCTCTCCGGACCTGGTGGTCGTTCAGCTTGGCGTCGACACCATGACGGGAGACCCTCTCGCTCATCTCATGCTGACGACCAGGTCGGTGGAACATGCCCTGGCGCGGCTCCTGGAGATCCACAGCGGGGATATCATGGTCTCCGGCGGGGGCGGTTACGAGATGGACACCGTGGCCCGTTCCTGGACCCTGGCATGGGGGATCCTCACCGGGCAGGAGGTTCCCGACGAACTTCCTGAAAGCTACCTTAAGGAACGCAGGAAGTACGGGGCAACCGGCATCGGCCAGCTGACCATCAGGGATCCGAAACCCGACCCGCCCCCGGACCAGGTCCTGGCCCACAGGCATCTCAACCAGACGCTTAAATCGCTGCGTGAATTCGGGGTGATCTAAGCATGAGACATTATTAGGAGGGTTTGCCAGTGCCTGACCAAATGCCCATTCCAGATACAGGCATTAACATGACAGGCGATTATCGTTCTCATGCGGGAGCTGCCGCAGTGGTGCTGACGGTTTTCTATGTTGGCATAGCCTGGGCTCAGCGGTTTTTCATGGACGATGCTTTCATATCGTTCCGCTACGCGGCAAACCTGGTTCACGGCCACGGTCTGGTGTGGAACCCTGGTGAATTGCCAGTCGAAGGTTATTCCAACTTCCTTTGGGTCCTGATCATGTCAGTCCCGATCAGGCTGGGCGCGGACCCGGTTTTGTTCAGCATGGTGCTGGGCATTCTTCTGTTCACCATGGCTTTGGCTGCTCAGTACCAACTGGTTACCCTGGTGACAGGCGAGCCGTGGGCAGGTGTGGCAGGAGTTCTGGCCCTGGGAGGGCTTTACACTTTCAGGGCCTTTGCCACGGGAGGGTTGGAGACCATGCTCCAGACCTTCCTCCTTCTTTTCTCCGTGTGGCTGGCGGCGGAAGTTTCCGCGCGTCGGGATCTTCGAAACAGCAAACTCCTGTTGCTGTCACTAGTCGTTGGCGCGGCCTTTCTAACCCGAATGGATTCTGCTCTCATTGCCGCTCTACTCCTGACCTGGATTGCCTGGCTGCTGATCAGGTATCGCACGGAAAAACGATGGACTGGTTTCATTGCTCTTATAAGCCCCCTCTTTCTGATATCGATCTCATGGCTGGCCTGGAAATATAATTATTACGGTTCTATTTTGCCCAACACCTTCTACATAAAGTTCCCTTCCGAGCTCGTCTCCGCTTACGGACTTTCCTACGTTCACACCTTCCTGGTTTCGTATTTTTTTTACCCACTCCTCCTCTTAATAATTGTGGCGATTTTTCGAAAGCCCCGATTAGTGCCGCAAATCATATGGGTTCTTTCCTGGATCTGCTTAATGTGGACGGCCTATATAATCAGGGTGGGCGGCGATTTCATGGAATACCGGTTCATGGTCCCCGTTCTCCCGCTATTCATAGTAATCCTGGTGTGGGCGACCTGGATAATATCCCGGTCTTTGACAATAAGGGGATTGGTTCTCATCCTTGTGCTGGCAGGATCGGTTCATCACCAGTTAACCCACCGGGCCAGTCCTGAAAACCCCTTGATCGAGTCTACAAAGCAACTCCAACTTCATTTGTCAGATGAAGGAATGGCATGGATATCCACGGGGAAAGTTCTGGGGCAGCTTCTTCCGGATGCTCCTGGAGAACCTGTGACAATTGCTATAGTGGCTGCTGGAGCTGTTCCTTACTATTCGAACCTCAGAACCATAGATATGATGGGTTTAAGTGACAGGTGGATCGCCCAGAACGGTCTTTATGCTCCCGCCAATGGCCCTGGCCATAAACGGATCGCCCCCTTAAGTTACCTGATGGAACAAGGTGTTCATATTCTAATTGGCCATCCGGATCCCAGCAGCTTTATGGCAACCTTTCCCACATACGTTTATAAAGCCATTTTGTGGAGCGTATTCAATGAGAAGGAGAACGTTCGCCAACTTCCGTCCGTCGTGGACATCATTGAAATCCCGGTTACAACTAAGAAAAAATTGGTCGCTATTTATCTCCAAAAGCATGAACGAATTGACGATCTGATCGCTCGGGGCTTTTTCAGAAGCTACAAAGTTAAGATCAACGGAGATGCCGCAACGGTTGGGGATGAGTCCTGATGTCGGCACTTTTCTGTTTGCTTCCCACTGAGATAAAGATACATCGACTTGCCAGGCCACATAGCAACCAGCAGTGAGCTGTGAACTCCAACTGCGCCTCACGTCCTCAGACCTGTGCCCTATGGCTGGCAACAAACTTGCACCTTGCCAGTCATGAACTTTGACAAGCGCCAGGCACGCATAACCCTTCTCCTGTTTCTCTTCATCCTCATTGCCGGACAGGTATGGCTGTACTTCAACAGGCCCATCTATCCTGACCTCGCACGATTCCCCGAAAAATGGCCGTCCCAGGGATATCTTCTGGACGCGAGCGCCCTGAAAGACAGGGCTCTGGCGGCGTTCCCCGCCGGGACCACCACAGGCGGGGCGATCCGGCAACTGAAACTTCGTCTGGACACGCTCGGGTCCGGTTTTTGCCTTCCCCGGGCCGGAGTCCTTTTCAAAACCGATGGCGGCTGGAGTGTCCGCCCCATGAGCCAGTCGGAAAGGCACGTGTGGCGCATCCCCATGGAGCTTTCAAAGTGCGCACCGGAGGACCTGGAAAGGATCGGCGGCATCGGGCCGGTTCTGGCCCGCAAGATCCACCGATTCGTCCAAAACAGAGGATACCTGGAATCCGTGGAACAGCTGGACGCCGTTCCCGGCATCGGCCCGAAGAAACTGGAGGCGCTCAAAAGAGAATTGGCGCTCCAGTAGCCGGCGCGAAGCTCGATGATCAAAGCACGAAGAAGGAGCTTAACCCACATTTCTCACCCGTATCCGCCGCCGCAGCGGAAGGCTGGTGAGAAGTGCGGGTTCATCTTCGTTTTTTGTTCTTTGTCCAGGATTCAGCCACCCTGCTGCGCTTCAATAGTTGACAACATCCGTTGGGTAAGCTAAGTTTCGAACAACCAAACTCTCAAGTCTGGAATTGTAACCATGTTTGATAAGATCAGAGCGGATATCAGAACGGTCAAGGAGAGGGACCCGGCCTGCCGGAGTTCCCTGGATGTTATTTTCAGCTATCCGGGGTTCCACGCCCTCTTTTTTCACCGTATCGCCCACCGGCTCTGGGGCTGGAAACTCAAGTTCCTGGCCAGGCTCACCTCCCACATTTCCCGCATGCTCACGGGCATCGAGATCCACCCGGCGGTCAGGGTGGGGAAGGGTTTTTTCATCGATCACGGCATGGGTGTTGTCATCGGCGAGACCACCGAGATCGGCGACAACGTCACCCTGTACCAGGGGGTTACGCTGGGAGGCGTGAGCCTCAAGAAGGAAAAAAGGCACCCCACCCTCCGTGACAACGTGGTGGTGGGGGCGGGGGCCAAGGTGCTTGGACCGTTCGAGGTGGGTGAAAACAGCCGGATCGGCTCCAACTCGGTCGTCGTCAAGGAGGTTCCCCCGAACTCCACGGTGGTGGGCATCCCGGGACGGATCGTGATCAAGGAAGGCAGGAAAGTCGACGAGGTGGACCTGAACCACCAGGTCATGCCCGATCCGGTGGCCCAGGCTTTCAACTGCATGATGGACCAGCTTCAGCTCATGAACAAAAGGGTCAACGAGCTTGCCCAGAGACATGATCAGGACGAAGAACAGGATCAGGTCCAGTTCGAAAACCTTCGCTGCAGGCTCGAAGGCATCGTCAAGAAAACCATCGAAGAGGCCGCGAAGGATTACGATGCCGGGGAAAAAAAGGGTAAATCAGAGGATGCCGGGGAAAAGGCCGATAAGACAGATTGACAAGCTGTTAAAGTTGATGACTTCGCAAAAAGTCATCAACGCGCCCCGCGCGGGGCGCCCAAATCAATGACGTGCACCGTAAGTCATTTATTTGTAAGGAAAGGGAAAACGACGCTTTTCCCTTTCCGTGGAGCGAAAAATCCCGCCTGGACTTTTTGCGACCCTATCAATAGTGGAGGATCCGGGATGAAGATCACAACACGCTCGAGCTACACCGTCAGGGCACTTCTGGACCTTGCCCAGCATTCCATCGACGGCAAACCTGTTCGCCTGTCCGATATCTCCGAGCGTGAGGGGATTTCCCACCCCTACCTGGAGCAGCTGTTTAACCGCCTGAAGAAGGTGGACGTGGTCCGCGGACGCAAGGGGCCCGGAGGAGGCTATATTCTGTCCCGGGAGGCTTCCGATATCTCTCTTGGAGAGGTGATCAGGGCCGTGGAAGGCGCGGAAAAGCTGTTCCTGTGCACCGAGGAGAGCCACGAAAGGGAAGGGTGCGACCGCTATCCCGGCTGTGTGACCCACTTGCTTTGGGAAAGACTTTCCTTGAAAGTCCAGGGTTTCCTTACCTCCATCTCCCTCGCGGACCTCCTCGCCGAGGCTGACTCCTTAGAGGTTAAAGGAGACAGTAAATGAGCGGTATCTACCTGGACCACAACGCAACCACCCCTGTGCGTCCCGAGGTAAGGGACCGGATGCTGCCTTTCTTCGGTGAACTGTTCGGGAACCCTTCTTCAGCCCACGGTTTCGGACAGGTTATCAAGCCCCACCTGGAAGAAGCCCGGAACCGCGTTGCCGGCCAGCTGGGAGCGTCTCCCGCGCAGGTCGTTTTCACCAGCGGCGGCACCGAGAGCGACAACGCCGCCATCAAGGGCGTGGCCTTCGCCGCTGAGAAGGGACACATCGTCACTTCGGTCATCGAACACCCGGCCGTCATGCAGTCGGTGTCGTGGCTGGTCAAAAAAGGGTTCGAGGCCACCTACGTTCCGGTTGGATCGGACGGGATCGTGGATCCCGGCGAGGTGAAAAAAGCGATCCGGCCCGACACCATCCTCGTGTCGATCATGCACGTGAACAACGAGGTGGGGACAGTCCAGCCCATCGAGGAGATTTCGTCCGTTACACGCCAGGCCGGTGTCCTTTTTCACTCAGATGCCGTCCAGAGTTTCGGCAAACTGGCCACGAAAGTGGATGACCTCGGTGTGGACCTCCTGTCCATGGCGGGCCACAAGATCTACGGACCCAAGGGGGTAGGGGCCCTGTACGTCCGGAAGGGCACCCGAATCGACCCTCTCATCATCGGGGGGCACCAGGAGAAGAGGCGCCGCAGCGGCACCGAGAACATCGCCGGGATCGTCGGGTTCGGGGAAGCCGCTGTCCTGGCCGAAGCCGAAAGGGAAAAGGTCTACGGCCGCCTGGCGGGCCTGCGCAAAAAACTCGTGGACGGCCTGACATCCTCCATTCCGGAGATCACCATCAACGGGGACCTCACCCGGGCGTTCCCCTCGACGGTGAGCGCCAGCGTCGGCCACGTGGAGGGCGAGTCCATGCTCCTGTCCCTTGACATGGAGGGGATCGCGGTGTCCACCGGTTCGGCCTGCTCCTCCGGCTCCCTGGAACCTTCCCACGTCCTCGTGGCCATGGGGATCCAAACGGTTCTGGCCCAGGGCACCCTGCGCTTTTCCATGGGGCGGGGAACCACCGAAGAGGAGATCGATCAACTGCTTGAGGTCTTCCCGGGCATCGTGGAGAGGCTCAGGAGAATGTCGCCGCTGTCGGCAAGCAGAGCGTGCTAGGGCGAATTTCACATTTCACATTTCAAATTTGACAGGGTCGCAAAAAGTCCAATCGGGACTTTTCCTGGTTCATTAATGTCCTGGGGAAAGGGAAAAGTGTCGTTTTCCCTTTCCTTACAATGACTGCTGATAGATCACCAAAGTCTGTGCGAGACTTTGGCTCAACGGGAAGGGGAAAGCGTGGTTTTCCCTTCCCTCACGGAGGCTACTGTAATATCGCCAAAGTCCGGGTA
>JARGFV010000064.1 GCA_029210545.1 bacterium | reverse complement strand
GTCATTGTAAGGAAAGGGAAAACGACGCTTTTCCCTTTCCGTGGAGCGAAAAGTCCCGGATTGGACTTTTTGCGACCTTATCAAGGGTTAAAGCTGAAAGCAAAAGAAGAACGCACCCTTCGATCACGATTCACCAATGACCATGCTTTACCGTAAACCGCAAACTGTGAACTGTAAACTTCTCCCCTTTCCGTGGCGCACCGGTTTCTGCTAACCTGCCGGATTATTACAGCTTTCCGGCACGATGCCAGGAGAACCCCATGTCCAGCAAGCCAGGCGAGATACTGTCCCGGCTCGGGTACATCACCGAAGAGGACATCCAGAAGGCCCTCGAAGTCCAGAAAGCCGAGGACGGTACCAGGCGGCTCGGGGAGATCCTCAGCGACATGTACCTCAACTAGGACATGCTCAAAAGGGCCCTTTGAGCCCAGGAGCGGGGCACCCTGGTCGATCCTGGCCTGGACATCGTCAGCCAGGTTCTGAGGCACCGCCTGGATCAGGGCGACATCCGTATCCTCCTCGAAGCCATCACCCTCCAGACCTCGGCCGCCCTCCAGAGCACCAACCTTTTCGACCAGGTGCGACGGGCCCGCGAGGAGGAGAGCAAGCTCCTTGAGGTGACCAACGCCATTTCCTCGGAACTCCAGCTGCTCCCCCTGCTGGAAAAGATCATGGAGACCACCACGGACATCCTGGAGGCCGACAGGAGCACGCTGTTCCTCTACGACGGCAGGACGGGCGAGCTGTGGTCACAGGTAGCCCAGGGCGAGAAGATCAACGAGATCCGTTTCCCAAGCCATCTGGGCATTGCCGGGTCTGTCTTCACCACGGGGCACACGGTCAACATACCGGAGGCCTACGATGACCCGCGCTTCAACCCCGACGTGGACACGAAGACAGGGTACCGCACCAGGTCCATCCTGTGCATGCCGGTTATCAACAAAAAAGGGATCACCATCGGCGTCGTCCAGGTGCTCAACAAAAAAGGGGGCACCTTTACCCGGGAAGACGAGCGCCGTCTCAAGGCGTTCTCCGCCCAGGCTTCCATCTCCATCGAGAACGCCCAGCTTTTCGAGGAAGTCCTCAACATGAAGAACTACAACGAGAGCATGCTGGGGAGCCTTTCAAACGGCGTACTGACTCTCGGTCCTGATGGCCGGGTTGTCAAGGTTAACACCGCGGCCCAGCGGATCCTTCGCCGCCCCGAAAGGCTCCTCGTCGGACAGGTGAGCTCGGCCCTCTTTTCAGGTGCCAACAGCTGGATCCACGATCGGATCACCAGGGTCCGGGGATCCATGGAGCCGGACATTTCCGTGGATGCCGAGCTCGAAATGCCCGGTGAAAAGTTCCATTCCATCAACCTGACCGTGGTTCCCCTCATCAGCGTCAAGGAGGAACCCATCGGGACCATGCTCGTCATCGAGGACATCACGAAGGAAAAGCGCCTGAAAGGCACCATGGCCAGGTACATGACCAAGGAGGTCGCCGAAAAGCTCATCGAAAGTGGAGAAGAGATGCTTGGCGGCACCACCCAGGTGGCCTCCGTCCTCTTTTCGGATATCCGGAGCTTTACCACCCGCTCCGAGGGGATGACCGCCTCGGATGTCGTAACCATGCTCAACGAATATTTCACTGTCATGGTGGACATCGTGTTCCGCTACAAGGGGATTCTCGACAAGTACATAGGCGACGCCATCATGGCCGTCTTCGGCCCCCCTTTCGCCAGTGGAGAGGATGCCGACAACTCGGTGAGGGCCGCGGTGGGGATGATGCGAGGTCTTGCTGACCTGAACCGGTCCCTCAGGGAACGGGGAATGAAGCCCCTTGAAATAGGGATCGGCATCAACACCGAAGAGATCCTATCAGGCAATATCGGGTCGATCAGGAGGATGGACTACACCGTCATCGGGGACGGTGTCAATCTGGCCGCCCGTCTCGAAGGGGCCAACAAGGTATAAGGATCATCGTCAGCGAGTTCACCATGGATCAAGGTATATGGATCAAGGATCATCGTCAGCGAGTTCACCAGGGACGCCTTGACGGACGATTTCGTCCTCCGGAAACTCGACAGCATACGTGTAAAAGGGAAGACAAAGCCGGTGAGTATCTACGAAGTCATGGACTTTTATACCGGGAGCGCATTCCCGGAGATGGAAGAGGTCATCGGGCGCCACCAGAAAGGCCTTGAGCTTTACACCCGGGGGGAATGGGTAACGGCACGGGAAGAACTGCAGAAAGCCCTCCACCTGAACCCCGACGACAAGGCTTCCTGGACACTCCTGCAAAGGTGCCTGCACTTTGAGAAAAAACCGCCCCGGGAGGATTGGGACGGCGTCTGGGAGATGGATAGCAAGTAAGCCGGCAGCTGCCGGCTTACCCAATTTAAAATCTCAGATCTCAAATCTCAAAATATGCCCGGGGATAAACGCTCTTTGGAGCATTAAAAGCAATATGCCCGAGTATTTCCCCCGTTTAACAGCTTTCCTCTGCGAACTCCACGGCTTCCACCGTCGCCCTGCGAGCAATGGTGAACAAGCTGCCTGTCCTGAGCCTGTCGAAGAGTGCGAGACGGATCTTTGTTCTTTTCTGTAAATTTATTTTTTCACCTGTACCACCGGGGTTCCCAGACTCACCCACAGGCGCGACAGGCCGTGTTTCCCGGGGTTGGGACAAACGATGACTACCTCCCCAGGCTCCCTGGAGACCTTGTATGCCTTTCCTGTCGCGGGACACAGGCGGGTCGGCCAGGAGATCGCCCCTTCCGAAAGGTATTTCGACATCACCATGAGGTTGGCCACGCACTGGCGTCCGTCACGGTCCAGTTCCGCGTCTCCCTCGTAGGTTATGTCGAGGTAATCCAGGGAGCCGAAGGGAATCCGTGAGGTCCACAGGAAAAGGATGCCCAGGATGACCAGGACTCCCGCACCTATGGCAAGAGGAGAAATGGACAAAGGCTTCCGCCCCTTTGGCTTCGCTCCGGATTCCTTTTTCGGCCTCCGCCTCCTGGGGAACGGTACCTTTACCGGCCCGGCAAAGGCGCACTCCCGGCACACCGGTTTTTCGCCGTCCCACTTCGGGATGACGCCCACGATCTTCTTGCCGCAACGGGAACAGAGATGCTTCTTTGGTTGTTCGTGGGTACCGGTTGGCATGGGACCAATCTAGCAGACCCGCAACCAGCCGCCAACAGCAAGTCGTTGAAACCGGAAAACTTTCACCTTGTCGCTATCTTGAAAAAAAGGAGCCCGAAGGCTCCTTTTTACGACGAGTTAAGGCGATCAGTTGACAGTATACTTTACCATCGATACCGAATACGCACGGTCCAGGCTGGCGTTGACCTCGGCGTCGGCTCCCTTGAAGTAGTTGGCCTGCCAGTGAACGATACGGCCCGTGGGATCGATGACCATGCTGGTGGGCAGAGTGGTAATATTGTAAAGTTCCGTGACCTCCAGGCCCTTGTCAACGATGACCCTGGCGTCGATGCCCCACTCCTCGAGGGAACGGGATATCATGGTCAGTGATCTTATGCTCGGTGTCCCGGATTCGGCATCCACGATGGCAATGAGCACATCGGGGTAGCGTTCATTGACAGCTTTAAGGAAAGACAACTCCTGCCGTTCGAAAGAACACCAGGGGGACCAGAACGACAACAGTACAGGTCGCCCGCTGTTTTCCGAGAGGCTGAACTGCCTGCCGGAGGTGGCAAGGGAGGAGAAATCGGGTGCCGGTTCACCGACGGCGGGACCGTCCGCGAAGGCCATTGTCGCCATCAGCAGGCAACTGAGCACAACTCCCGTAACGAGTTGCGCTTTACTTTTGCTGAGTGAAAATATTCGTTTCATTTCCATTTACCTCCGTCAACCGGTATCAATGGGGTGGCCCCATATACAATTCGATGCCTGGGTTACAGCAACATCGGTGCCAATAATGACAAATTTGTAAATTTTATTTTATTTGTGATTACAAGGGGTTACGTGGGACGTTTCGCAGTGTGAATATTTATTGGAAGTCTGGCGTGGAACAATGTGAGTGATAAGACCACTTGTGGGGTAAAAGTATCAGCTTAATACGCGTATAGCCTTCCGTAGGGTCTTTTGCTCCGTGCGGACAGCCTCCAGAACTTTTCCCTTTTCAAAAGCTTGACGTGGTTTTTCTCCAGGTGGAAGACCTTGCAGAAGTTGACCACGTATTTTTCAATATCGCTCCACTCCGCGTCAGAAGGTTCGGTGATCCCGACTTCCGCGCCGATCTGGTGGGTCTCCACGTTGCCGCGGATATAGATCTCCCCGCCTCGCATCCCGTAGCCGAGGTCGTCCCCGGCAGAGCCGTGGACGATGATCTTCCCGCAGTTCATGGTATTGCCTTCGGGTTTGATGCGGCTCTCTTTATTGCCGTTGCCTTGCTCATTGTCCTGCTCCTGTCATGTACCCCCGGCAAAGCCGGGGGGGGTTCCCTAAGTACTAATATATCGCGAAAGTCCATGCGGGACTTTCGCTCAACGGAAAGGGAAAAGCGTGGTTTTCCCTTTCCTCACGGTGACTACTAATATATCGCCAAAGTCCGTGCGGGACTTTGGCTCAACGGGAACCGAAAAGCGTGGTTTTCGGTTCCCTCACGGATCAATGACACTTTGTTAGGCCATTGATCCGGGCGCCCACCCCGGGCGCGGCAGTTTTCACGGGTCATCGATCCGGGCGCCTCTTTCAGGCGCGGCTGCTTTTGCCGGTCATTGATGCGGGCGCCCCACACTGGGCGCGTTGATGACTGCTTGCGAGGTCATCAACTGACCATTAGGTTCAACCGGATATGTAGTGTTTGATTACGCACAGACTCCGGACAGCCTGCTCGCAACACCCTGGCCGTCGTCAGGTTATCAAAACAGACCCTTCATATACACCCCCCCCCAGGGCCAGCCCGAACCATTGCGGATTTCGGGATATTGACACTTTTTTCATGATAAACGATTATTCCAGATCATGTGGCTGAAAATTCTCCAAAGGGAACCGGCTTGATCGTCACCCTTCACCAGGTCAATACGACTGTCGGGGACTTTGGAGGCAACCTCGCCCTGATCCTGGAAGGCGCCCGGGAGGCCGTGGGCAACGGTGCCACGCTGGCTGTCTTCCCCGAGCTTTCCCTGACGGGCTACCCTCCCCTGGACCTCCTTGAGAACAGGTCCTTCGTTCTCAAGGCCGCGGAGGCCCTTGAAAAGCTCCTGGAAGAGAGCTCGCACCTCCCCGTCTCCATCCTTTTCGGGACCATTTTGTCGAGGGACCCTTCCCTGGAGGGCAAACCCCTTTCCAACGCGGCGGTCCTCGTCCGGGACGGGAAGATCCAGTCGGTCCACTACAAGGCTCTTCTTCCCACCTACGACGTCTTCGACGAGAGCCGGTATTTTCACCCGGGCCAGAGCCTGACCGTTACCGAGGTCGAGGGTACTCCCATCGCCCTTTCGGTCTGTGAAGATGTCTGGAACGACAAGACTTACTGGTCCCGGCGGCAATATGACCTGGATCCCGTGGAAAAGATCCTGGCTGGAAAACCGGGTACGGTCCTTGTCAACATCGCGGCCTCCCCTTACAGCCACGACAAGTGCAGGCTGCGCCAGGAGATGCTTTCCAACACGGCCCGCCGTTACAAGTCACCCGTACTGTACGTCAACCAGGTTGGAGGCAACGACTCCCTGGTCTTCGACGGCCGCAGCCTGGTCATGAACCCGGACGGACGGATCGTGGCTCTGGCCAAGGAGTTCACCAGGCAGGTCCTCACCGTGAACCTGGATGATCTTCCCGGGCAGTCAACCTACGTCCCTGATCTGGTGGATTCCCCCGACACCCTCCTCAAGGCCCTTTCCATCGGGCTGCGTGATTACGCATCGAAATGCGGATTCAGGTCAGCGGTCCTGGGCCTTTCAGGCGGGATCGATTCGGCCCTCACCGCGGTTATCGCTTGCAAAGCCCTCGGTCCGGAAAACGTACACGGCATTCTCATGCCTTCCCCGTTCACTTCCATCCAGAGCGTGGAAGATGCCGAAGCCCTTGCCGGCAACCTCGGGATGCCCGCCGGCACCGTTCCCATCACGGGGATCTACCGCACCTATCTTGCCGACCTTGCGGAGGGGCTTGGCGGGCTGCCGGGAGATACCACCGAGGAGAACATCCAGGCCAGGATCCGGGGCAACATCCTCATGGCCCTTTCCAACAGGTTCGGACATCTTGTCCTTTCCACGGGGAACAAGTCCGAACTGGCCACGGGATACTGCACCCTTTACGGGGACATGTCGGGAGGCCTTGCCGTCATAAGCGACCTGTACAAGGGGGAGGTCTACGAACTGTCCCGGCACATCAACAGTTCCGGTGAGATCATCCCCGGCAGGATCCTCACGAAAGCTCCCTCGGCCGAACTGCGCCCTGACCAGAAAGATTCCGATTCCCTGCCGCCTTACGACCTCCTCGACGCTGTGCTGAAGGCCTACATCGAGGAGCACCTGACCCTGGATGAAATCGTGGACAAGGGATACCCCGCGGAGGTGGTGAGAAGGATCCTCAACCTCGTCGAGGGCAACGAATACAAGCGCCAGCAGGCCGCGCCCGGGATCAAGGTCAGCTGGAAAGCGTTCGGCATAGGCCGCCGCTGCCCCATCGCCAAGGCCAGTTTTTTTTAGCAGCGTGTTAAGAACAGCCCTTCAGATTTCCCGACCATGGGCCGGCCCAAACCGATCCCGGATTTCGGATGCTTGACATCAGCGTTAAAAATCTCTATCCCTTTTTATCGACACGCCCGGCGGTAAACAGGTTTTCTCTGATAACAGGGCGTGCCCCGTCATTTACCCTTGCAGACCCGGTGTCCACCTGCGGGTCTGACAGCCGGGCTGGAATAAGCCCGTCATCCGGCTGCCCCGTCGTCACACCGGGGCCGCTCGCATGAACAGAAAGGAATTTCGATGAAGAGAAACCGCACCACTTTTCTGGTCATCTTCGCTCTCGTTCTTTTTGTTGCCTTCGCCTGTACAAAGAGCGAAACCGGCAAAGCCGACTCACCTGACACAAACAAGTCTGCCGACGCCGTCAAGGGCGAAGCCGCTGCCGTCGTGAACGGCTCGGCCATCCCCATGGCGCAGCTGGAAACAGCCGTCCGGAACGTGGTCATGCAGAACGGCATGGGATATTCCCAATCGGACGCCTTCCTCGACCAGTTCGGACCCCGCATCCTCGAGCAGCTCATCGACGGCGAACTTCTCTGGCAGGAGGCTGAGCGTAAAGGTTTTATCGCATCCGATGGAGAGGTGGAAACCGCCTACGGTGAGCTCGCTTCCCGGTACCCGGAGGAAACCGAATTCAAGACCGAAATGGAAGCCCGCGGGTTCACCGAAGAAAGCCTCAAATCCAACATACGCAAACAGATCTCCATCCAGAACTACATCAAGGGGTCCATCGTTCCCGAAGCGGAGGTCCCGGAAGAGGCAGTGAGGGCCGCATACGACGAGAACCCCCAGAACTTCACACGCCCCGAAGAGGTCAAAGCCAGCCACATCCTCATCAAGAGCTCCGAGGCCGATCCCCAGGAACAGAAAGCCTCCGCCCTTGCCAAAGCCAACGAGATCGCCGTGAAGGCGCGGAAGCCCGGGACCGATTTCGCCGAACTTGCAAAAACCAGTTCGGAAGGGCCCAGCGCCCCCCAGGGTGGTGATCTGGGCTTTTTCACCAGAGGCAGGATGGTCAAGCCTTTCGAAGACGCCGCCTTCTCCATGAAGGTGGGGGATGTCAGCGATCCGGTTCTCACCCAGTTCGGATATCACATCATCAAGGTAACCGAGCGCAAAGAGGGCCAGTCCGTCGGGTACGAGGAGGTCAAGGACCAGCTTGCTGGTGATCTGACGAACCGCATGGTCAACGAGATGGTAGGCCGCAGGATCTCGGAACTCAGGGAATCCGCCAAGATCGAGCTTCTGTTCAACCCCGAGCCGCCGCAGGTTCCCACCATGGGCGGTAACCCCCACGCCCCCGCCATGAAGTAGACCCAATTGACAAATCAGCCTGCACGGGTATGATAACGATCATGGGAGGGGCGGTTCATCCGGGGCCGCCCCTCTTTACGTCTACGGCGCCAGGTTTCCTTTAACTCGCTGTACGGAGCTTACAGACCCTGCATAAAATCAAGATGCCCGGCAGACCTGAACTGAAAAACTTTTCTTTCTCACGCGCCGTGCTCCTCTGTGCAGTGATCGCCGCCATGGGGCTTTTCCTTCCCCTCCAGGCACATTCAGGAGAAACCGGCATACCGGTAGCTTTCGTCAACGGTACTGCCATCTACCAGGCTGACCTCGCCTGTGCTGTGGAAGCCTCCATGGCCCGGAAGCTCTTCAGCCATCCGGGGGACCCCCCGTTTTCAAAAACCACTTCGGGAACGGGGTCCGACACAGCCCATACTCTCGAACGCCTCATCGATATCGAGCTCCTCTACCAGGAGAGCCTCAAGCACCGTTTCCCAGGGCTGACCGAGGAGACGGAGGATCGGTACCGCAGGGAAGTCCGGCGACTCGGGGGAGAAACGCTGCTGCGTTCAGCTCTGAGCTGTAACGACATGACCCCGGACCAGTTCCGCAAGGCCATATTCCGCAACCTCTCGATCAAGCGCTATCTCAACAAGGTGGTTTATCCGGGGATCGTGATCGAGCCTGAGGAGGTAAGGGCGTATTACGACGAGAACCAGGATGTCTTCAGGGTTCCCGAGTCCGTCCATCTGAGGCAGATCTTTGTGAAAGGTCCGAAGGAAGACAGTGAGGTCCAGTGGAGGTCCGCCAGCGAAAGAGCTTTCGGGATCCTTCATGCAGCCAGGGAGGGCGCCGATTTCGTCAACCTTGCGCGGAAGTATTCCGACGATCCCAGGGGCGCCAGCACGGGCGGTGACATGGGGATCGTTCATAAAGGGAACCTGCACGATCCTTTCGACAGCGTTGTTTTCACCCTCGACGCCGGCGCGATCACCGAGCCCCTCAAGTCCCGCAGCGGGTTTCACATCTTCAATGTCATCACTCGCCGCCCCGCCACCACCCTGCCTTTCGAGGATGTCCAGGACCAGATCACCACGACATTGAGGAAAAGGGACGCACAGGAGATGGTCGGCAAGATCCTCCAAGAGCTCAGGCTCAAGGCTGATATCCGGATCCCGGGAAAAGAATAGGATCCGGGAACTGATCTCAGATCTCACATTTCAAATTTCCAGATGAGTGTCCAAGGAGTTGGATCAGCATTACACAGCAGCTGATATCGGCGTTTTGGCATCCCACACCCGAAATTCGCGTATATAACATCAAGGCGGATTTCGGGTCTTTACATGCCCTTTAAATTGTATACAATATACAGGATGCTGCGCAGCCTGTATCGGGGTTCACATGCCAGGATTCAGTATTTCTCCACTTTTTCCGATGATTATGCCGGATTTTTCGATTCTGGCCGCGCCAGATCCTGAGACAGTCTTTTCCACTACTTCCCGGAGGGTGTAATGAGTAATTTGACCGATTTCGCCAACGACTACCTCAAAACCGCCGCCGAGCGGGAAAGGCTGGGGATCCCGCCCCTTCCCCTTGACAAGGAGCAGACCGAAGCCCTCTGTTCCCTGCTCCAGGAAGAGAAGCTCGATCCAGGCGCCTTCGTCCTTGCCGGGCAGAAGGACACTCTTTCCAGCCTCATGCACCTTCTCACCGACCGCGTTCCTCCGGGGGTCACGGACTCGTCTTTCGTCAAGGCCGATTTTCTCGGCGCCCTGCTCCATGGGGAACTCACCTCCCCGTACATCCCGGCGGGTGACGCCATCCGTTTCCTGGGCCAGATGGGAGGAGGCGCCAACATCCCTCACCTTGTAAAGGCCCTTGAGGCGGGCGGGGAGATCCCGGCCATGGCGGTCCGGACGCTGGCCAACCTGATCCTCATCTCCCCCCTCGTACTGACACAGATCGCCAGGATGGCCGAGGGCGGCAACCGCAGCGCGGTCGATCTCCTCCGCATATGGGCGGAGGCGGACTGGTTCGCCCGGGCCGACGGCCTTCCTGATAAACTGACCTGTGTCGTCGCCAGGACCACCGGCGAGATCAACACGGACTTTTTCTCTCCTGCCCAGGAGGCCGGCACCAGGGACGACATCCCTCTCCACGCCCTTACAATGCTCTCCACAAGTCCCCACGACAAGGGGTTCCTCAAGAGGGTCGAGGAACTCAAAGCCGCCCATCCCGGCCTGCCCGTCCTTTTCGCCGGTGACGTGGTCGGGACCGGAAGCAGCCGAAAATCGGCCTCCAACAGCCTCGTCTGGTGGATCGGCGTCGACATTCCCAACACGCCCAACAAGAGAAGGGGCGGGGTCGTGATGGCCTCCAAGATCGCCCCCATTTTCTTCAATACCCTTCGCGGGTGCGGTGCCGTGCCTGTCCGCTGTCAGGCCGGTGCCCTCGTCGAAGGAATGGTCGTGGATGTGGACTTTTCGGCCGGGAAGGTCACGGAATCCGGTTCCGGAAAGCTCCTCGTCGAGTTTGCCATCGAACCGGCCTCCATCGTGGACGAATACCGCTCCGGCGGCCGGAACCTTCTCATCATCGGCCGGAAACTGACCACCAGGGCCATCGAGCACTGCAAAAAGCTGGGTATCGAAGCGGGCGTCTCCGCCGTTTCCCTGCCAGAGCCTCCGACGGCCCCCGAAGGTCAGCCCTTCTCCCTGGCGCAGAAACTGGTGGGGAAAGCGGCGGGCGTCAAGGGCGTCCTGCCCGGCGCCTACTCCGAACCGCAGGCCCACCTCGTTTTTTCCCAGGACACCACCGGGAAAATGACACGGCAGGAGCTCGAAGAGTTGGCCTGCACTCACTTTGCCACGGTCTTCATCCAGTCCTTCTGCCATACGGCCGCCGGTCCGCGTAGCAAGGACGCCAATATGCAGCATACGCTGACCGAGTTCGTCAACCGGCTCGGCGGCATCGCCCTCAAGCCGGGTGACGGGATCATTCACACCAACGGGAACCGTTTCTGCCTCCCCTACTTCGTGGGCACCGGTGGCGACAGCCACACCCGTTTCCCCATCGGCATCAGCTTCCCCGCCGGATCGGACCTGGTTGCCTTCGCGGCCAGCCAGGGCTACTTCCCCCTGGACATGCCCGAATCGGTCCTGGTCCGGTTTAAAGGCGAGATGCAGCCGGGGATCACCATCCGTGACCTGGTCAACGCCATCCCCTACGCCGCCATGCGGCAGGGCAAGCTCAACCTCGGGAAGGGCGACGCCAAAATCAACGTTTTTGCCGACCGCATCCTTGAGATCGAAGGTCTCGAGGGGATTACCGTCGAGGATTCCTACAAGTTCACCGATACATCCGCCGAGCGGTCCGCGGCGGCGAGCGCCTTCTCCCACGATCCGGAAAGGATCATCGAGTTCGTCAGGAACAACCTCAAGTTCCTCGATGAGAACTTCATCCACAGGAACCCCTCAAAACAGATCAAGGTCATCATCAACCTCATGGAGAAGTGGCTGGCGAACCCCGAGTTCCTCACCGCTGACAAGGGAGCCCCTTACGCGGACATCATCGATGTGGACATGAGCACCATCACGGAACCTCTCCTGGCCGCCCCCAACGATCCCGACAGGATCGTCACCCTTTCGGAGGCCGCCGGCACAGCCATTGACGAGGTCTTCGTGGGCTCGTGCATGACCGACATCACCGATTTCAGGGCCGTCGCGAAGATCATCGGCGGCAGGCAGATCTTCCCCACCATGCGTTTCTGGACCGTTCCCCCCGATCGCGAGAGCAACGTGGCCCTTGCCGACGAGGGGGTTCACCAGGCTCTCATGACGGCCGGAGCCAACGTTCACGTCCCGGGCTGCAGCCTCTGCATGGGCAACCAGGGACAGGTCGGAACCGGCACGACGGTCATCTCCACGAGCACCCGGAACTTCGACAACCGCATGGGCACGGGCGCCCAGGTCTACCTGGGTTCTTCCCACGTCGCCTCCGTCTGCGCCCTCCTGGGACGGATGCCTACGGTCAAGGAATACATGGACATTTACCGTGAGCGGGTCGAGGGGGTGAAGAAACAGTTGGCGGTGCCTCTCGCGTTTTAGGAGCAATTCCAGATTCCAGATTCCAGATTCCAAAAAAACAGGCCCCCGAAAGGGGGCCTGTTTTTTATGGAAACGCAGAGTTTGCGGAGGGACGCAGAGGGAAACGAAAGGTTAGGGGGGAAAGGCCGGTTCCCGTAAAAACGATAAAAGCCAACTAACCACAGCTCAGCCATTCCCAGGCTGAACCACAGGGTTACACAGGGATGTCAAGGCGAAGGAAGAGCGGACCGGAGCCCGCTTCATGGCGAATTTAGAACGCTATTTGCTGCTTTTGTTTTTGGTTCGTGGTTTTTTCGGCTCCTTTTTGGCTGGCTTTTCAGTTTTTTGGGGAGCTTTTTCATCGGGATCACCAAGAGTTATTGTTGGTAACCTAAGCTCCCCCCATGGACCACGCGATGTAATCCCTAGCAATAACTCCCTTGTGGAAGCGTATAACATTGGTGCACCATATTTATAAACCATACTTGCCAAAGCGTCATCTTCGACTTTCGTTTTCGAATGAATTTCAAATAAACCAACCGCTTGGATATCAATCCTGTAGGGTAATTCTGCTTTTGATTTGGCTTCGGGTGTTACAGTTAATTGCAACTGCCATTTTAGGGGATGCTCTTTATGTTGGAGTAGTTGAAGAGAATAGTTCGTTTTAATTTCCAGACGTTCCGCAGGTGGCTGGAAATTCGGGTTGGCTTCCACAATTATTTTTGGATAAAAATGATGAATACATTCAATCGGCGGAGGCACTTATTTCACCCTCTTCTTTTTGACTCTGAAAAGACCAAATATCACGATCAAGCCAGGTTGTTGTGGGCTCATGTTTCACTTGTTTATAAATATAGAGCCAACTCACATCAGGGCCCTCGGGTGAAACATGGAGGTGAAGTCGCCCGCCTAGAGAGCGAACAACTTTCACCATTGTTGAAATAGTAAAGTTGGCGTTCCCCCGAAAAATCTTCGTAATGTATGCAGGTGATGTATCTAGCCGTCTTGCGAGGTCAGCGCGTGAAACCTTTTTAACTGCGGCAAGCCTGTCGAGGTCTTCTGCAAAAGTATATTTTGCATCCGCAATCCAATAATTGTTACCCGTTTCAGCACTTTTGAAAAGTTCCTTAAACGACTTCTTTCCCATGGCATCACTCATCCTTGATAATTATTTGGCCCTGTGTTTTTTCGTTGAAGTAGCGCTGTCTTATGGAAAGCGCGTGTTCAATATCACGTCTGGGGGTTTTCTGTGATCTCTTAATAATACCGTGTGTGCAGATAACCATTCTATCCCGGTCGTAAAAATAGAAAACTCGTATACGGCCTTGTATGAACTCAAATAGCTTATTATGGCCAGTAATGGGTTTAGAAACCTCACGTCGTATTGAGGGTCCGCTCTCCGAGGTTCTCCTCAGAATGAGCAATAACTCATCTCTGTCCGAGGTGTATTGACTGTCAAGACTGTATAGGAAATCGAGCAGTTCACAATCACCCCTATCCGAGCAGCAGGCAAGAACGTGCCATTGGTTCTGCTCAACTGAGAGGAGTATCATGTTAACCCACAAGTTAATAAAGTCAAGTCAAACAATCCCCTAATACCACCATCGTCTCCCAATAGAATTCATGCGGGTTCAGAATGGGGAATCGGGGAGGAGGTGTCAAGGTGCATAACGTGCCCCTCGAGCACCTGATGCTCATCCCTCCGCAAGCATGGGAGCTATATGTACCACTTGTGCACCAAAGAAATCTCTCCCCCGGTCTAAGCTGGAAGAGGCCTTTCCCTTGTCTGTAGGCACTTACAACGACCCAGGTTTGTTTTCACCCAAAACCCAAAACCCGGAACCCAAAACTCCACCAAAAAATAAAAGGCCCCCAAATCGGGGGCCGTTCATTTTTTGGTGGCGGTGCAGGGACTTGAACCCCGGACACTACGGATATGAGCCGTATGCTCTAACCACCTGAGCTACACCGCCGGATTTTATGACGGGCCCATTCATGGACCCGGAAAGGTAAAAATGAGTACCCCGATTCAGGCTAAAAGTCAACAAAACCAGGAAATGCCTCTGGTCAGGAGGCATGGCATTTCCCGGATGACATTTAACAGCCTGGAAAACACTGAAAAGTCCGATTGTCGTTTAACTGCCGTTTTGCTAGATTCTATCGGTCATGACCTCAGGAGATGAAAAGACCGGAAAAAGAAAGGTCCTCGAGGCCCTCGGGTGCCTCCTTTACGTGGTCGCCTTCCTCATCATGGGCAGCGTTCTGCTGGTCAAGTTGGGGAAGATGTGAAAGACCGGAGTACCAGGTACTAAGAAGTCATATACCCCCGGCAAAGCCGGGGGCTTGAACTGTGAACCGCTCAAAGCGGTTATTAAAACTTCGGCCAGCCTAAAGGCGGCTACCGGAGTAGCTGCAGTTGATCCAGACAATGATCCGCAGCCTCATGGCGTTGGATATAGTCACGGATCACCTGTCAGGCAATATACAATACC
>JARGFV010000063.1 GCA_029210545.1 bacterium | reverse complement strand
AAGGAAAAAGCGGGGTTTTTCCTTCCCTCACGGATCGCTGACATATTTATCGGTCATCGATCCGGGCGCCCTTCCCAGGCGCGGCTTGTCATTGATTTGGGCACCCCGCGCGGGGCGCGTTGATGGACTTTTTGCGAAGTCATCAAACTCTAAACAGTAAACTCCCTGCCCTGGCCGGGTTCAGACCGCCAGCAGCAGAACAAATGAAATGACCAGCGCGAAAACACTTGGTGACTGGGCCACGGCCAGCCCCAGCAGCATGGTCCGCGTTATGGGGCCCGAGGCCTTTTCAGGCTCCCGGTGGTGCCTGATTCCCACAATGGCCGATTCCGCGGCGAACCCCGACCCGATGGAAGACCCGATGGATCCGAACCCCATGCAGATCCCCGCCGACAGAACCGTTACGTAATTCACGAACCCCGCATCAGGCTTCGAAGGCATGAAGATGAGCAGGAACGACACCAGCAGGGCGAAGATCAGGGGTGTCTGACTGAGGGCCTGTCCCACAAGCATCAGGGTTGTGAAGGGCCTGCGCAGGTGAGGCTGGCGCGCGATGGCCTCACAGGCCATGGAAGCCGGCAGGGAGCTTCCGAGGCCCGAGGCGAAGGAAGCGGCTCCAATGGAGATCCCCGCTCCCAGGCCGGCAAAACCCTTGATCAGCTCGGTCGTCTCCCCGGTCCCGAAGAGCAGCAGGATGGCGATGACCAGAGCAAAGGTCGGTGGTGTCGAGGTCGCTCCCTGCCCGATGAGCATGATCCGGAAGAGGTCCGACGAGACTTTGGGCTGCGTCCCCATCCCTTCCACGGCCGAGGCCGCGGACATGCCCATGCCGGTCCCCGGGCCGACAGCTCCGAAACCGACGGCGAAGGCGGCCCCAAGAGCATACAGTGCTTTGACGGTCAATGCCGGGTCCACTCGTCGCTCCTATTTTGTCGCCACTGCGATGTAGGTGATGGTCAGCATGGTAAACACAAAAGCCTGCACCGTGCCGACAAACATGCCGAAGAACACGTAGAGGAAGGGCGGAAGGACCAGGCTGTAAACCATCCAGGAAACAACCGTTATGATGATCGCTCCCCCCATGATGTTCCCGAAAAGACGGAAGGAAATGGAGACCACCTTCGCGAGCTCGCCCACCACGTTGAGGGGAGCCATGATGATAAAGGGGTGTGTGTACTCCTTGAGGTAGGTGCCGATCCCCTTGGCCCGGATGGCGGCCGTGTGGGTAAGGAAAAAGCCCATGATCCCCAGGCTGAGCGGCGTATTGAGGTCCTTGGTGGGCTCCTCAAAGCCCGGGATGATGCCCCACCAGTTGCACAAAAGCAGGAAAATGAACATGGTGGCCACCAGGGGGAAATAGGCTCTGCTTGTGGTCTCCAGCGTTTCCTTTGTAAGGCCGTCCATGGCCGAGATGTACAGCTCGGCCATCCTTTGAGCGGGCCCTGGTGTTTTCTGGATGCGCCGCCGGACGATAAGGGCCACCACGATGAGGACCGCCATGATGATCCAGGTGTTGACCACGGTGACATAGTTCACCGTAAGGGTTATCCCGAAGAGCTCGAAAACAAATGTCGGTACGTGGGTCACATCGCCCATATCACGAAGGTTCCTGTTCACTGCCTCCCAGCAGCTCCCCGCAGGTCATCACGAACTGCGACGCGAAAAGTGCCGGCACTGTTGCCCAAAGGGCGACGTTTTCGTTGGTGACGGAGTAGACAAGGACCGCGGCGATGCCTGCCATCCTCAGGGCATACCTCCCGTAAGTCGGCCGCACGCCCTGAATTTCTGCCGCCCCTCCCTGCCTGCGGACATCCCCCGCCATGACAAGCAGGTTCAGCAGGCTGGCCGCTCCGCCCAGAACAGCTCCCCGGGCCCACGGCTTATATCCCAGAAGCAGGAAGATGCCTGCAAACAAAAGGACCAGCGACAGGGTGCCGAAAAAGACCCGGCGCACATAACGCTCAAAGGACGTCACCCTGTGGACCCGAATACCGTATACAATATACTGTATCCCACAGAATTCTTCAATCGGTTTTTGACGCTGACGCCAGCTCCTCCTCGGAAAGGGTTTTACCCGTCCGGGAGGTGAAGGGGGACACCTTCTTATCCTCACCCGCGTCGAAAGCCATGGCACAGTTGCCCTCGAAGATAACCCCCTCCTCGATAAAGATACTGGGGGTCTTGACGTTGCCGAACAGCTTTCCGGGACGGTGAACCTCGATCTTCCCTGTAGCGTTGATGTTGCCCCGCACGACGCCGGAGATGACGATGGTGTTCACATTGATCTCGGCGTTGACCACGGCGCTCTCACCCACGATGAGGGTGTCCTTTGTGTAGACCTCGCCCTCGAGCTTTCCGTCGATGCGAACGGTGCCCTCGAACGTGAGGACACCCTTGAAATCGGTTCCTTCCCCGAGAAACGCCTTGATCTCACCGCGGGATGCTGCAGGTTCCTTGCGATTCATAAGCTAAACCTCCGGTTTAGAGTTTCATGTTCCATGTTCCAGGTTCCAGGCTGACACGTGGCAGTTCCCAGTGCCTGGTTCCTGGTTCCCAGCTCTTAGCTCTTAGCTCTTAGCAACTTTTTCGCTATATCGTTGAGCTCGTCAAGGGTCGCGTACCGGATCTCTACCTTTCCACCCCGGGTGCCTTCGTGTATCCGGGTCCTGGCGCCGAGGGCCCTGGTGAGCCTTTTCTCCAGGTCCCTGGTTTCCGCCGACACCTTTCCGGCAGGCCCCGGGTCCGGGCGCTTTTCCTTGCCCGAAACAGCCTTCGACACAGCCAGTTCAACCTCTCTGACCGAAAGGCCCCGTTTCAGGATCCGCCCCATCATCTCCCGGATGGCCTTTTCTTCCTTGAGGGACAAAAGGGCCCGTGCATGGCCGGCCGAGATGGTACCCTCAACGAGCTCGGCTCGCACGAACTCGGGAAGGGACAGGAGACGAAGAGCGTTTGCCACGGTGGCCCGGTCCTTCCCGACCCTTCTGGCCACTTCCTCCTGGGTGTAGGCGTTCAGGGACTGAAGCTCCCGATACGCCTGAGCCTCTTCCACCGGATTGAGGTTCTCGCGCTGGATGTTCTCGATGAGCGCAAGCTCCAGTGTGCGATCGTCCTTGATACCCCGAACCAGGACGGGGACCCTGTCCAGCCCTGCCAGGCGACTGGCGCGCAGGCGCCTCTCGCCGGCCACCAGTTCGTAACCGCCCGGCACCCGGCGGACCAGCAGGGGCTGCAGAACACCCTGCTCTTTTATGGAGTCGGCCAGCTCCCCCAACGCCCCCTCCTCGAAGCGCCGGCGGGGCTGTCCGGGGTTGGGGAAAATCTCGTCCAGAAGAACATGGACCAGTTCCCCCTGCCCGGCCGCCTTCTCCACGGTGGGGATGAGTGCCCCGAGACCTTTGCCCAGGGCCTGCCGTTTACGCTCGGATGACATCAACGCTTCCTTTCAATTTCAAACTCCAGGTCTCAAATTTCAGGGACAAGCTTGATAGAGTCGCAAAAAGTCCAATCCGGGACTTTTCGCTCCACGGAAAGGGAAAAGCGTCGTTTTCCCTTTCCTCACAAATCAATGACTTACGGTGCGGGTCATTGATTTGGGCGCCCCGCGCGGGGCGCGATGATGACTTTTTGCGAAGTCATCAAGCTTCATACCGCTGCTTTTTTGAAAAGTGAAATGTGGAATCTGAAATTATCCTTTTCCGTTCAGTATCTCCCGCGCCAGATCCAGGTACCCCTGGGCCCCCGGGGAGTTGATGTCGTAAAGAAGGGCCGGGCGGCCGTAGCTTGGGGCCTCGCTCAGCTTGACGTTCCTCGGGATCACCGTTTTAAACACCCTGCCGGGAAAGTAGTTCCTGGCCTCCTCGGCTACCTGGTGGGACAGGTTGTTCCGGGGATCGAACATTGTCAGGAGGATGCCCTCCAGCTCCACCGCGGGGTTAAGGGCCCCCTTGACCAGCTTGATGGTGTTCAGGAGCCTGGACAGCCCTTCCAGGGCATAGTACTCGCACTGCAGGGGCACCAGCACCGCATCGGCGGCTGTCAGTGCGTTGAGAGTCAGGATGCCCAGGGACGGCGGGCAATCGATAAGCACGTAGTCGTAACTCTGCCTCGTCTCTTCGAGGGCCCGGACCAGGATCGTCTCCCTGGAGAGGGCCGAAACCAGCTCCACCTCGGCGCCGATAAGATCCACATGGGACGGGGCCAGTTCCAGGAACTCCAACTCGGTCTTTTGAACCACCTTTTCAAGGCACTCCGAGGTGACCATCACCTGGTACATGGTAGCCTTGAGCTCTTCCGACACAACTCCCAGACCGCTGGTAGCGTTGGCCTGAGGGTCCATATCCACCAGGAGGGTTCTGCGTTCAGCGACAGCCAGGGAAGCCGCAAGGTTCACTGCGGTTGTTGTTTTCCCCACCCCCCCCTTCTGGTTGGCTATGGTAATGACCCTACCCAAGGCGGCACGCTCCGCCGCATGTCAGTAGACAGTAGACAGGAGACAGTAGACAGCTTGAAAACAAAAACATCTCGATCAGCTCCTCCTGGCCCGTTTCAGGACAAGCCTTCGGCCCTCCAGACGGGCAAAAAAGACGGACAGGAAGAGGAGCTTTGTTAGAAGATAGGCTGTGATCAAGGTTTTTGTTTTCATTTTCCCTTTAAAAACAGGTGTTTTAATGGAAACAGACAAGGGGGCGGCCCTGGAACCACCCCCTGGATCATCGATCATCATCGTTGATGGCTTTGTAAAAAATCATCAACGCGCCCTGCGCGAGGCGCCCAAATCAATGACCAGTGAAAACTGCCGCGCCTGGGAGCGGCGCCCGGATCGATGACCGCCAAATATGTCAGCGATCCGTGAGGAAAGGAAAAACCCCGCTTTTTCCTTTCCGTTGAGCGAAAGGCCAGCACGGACTTTTTGCGACCCTATCATCGTTGAGTTTAGAAAAGTAATATAGAAGGTATAAAAAGTCCATAGTTTACGGTTCACAGTTCACGGTTCACAGTAATCTGTAAACTGTAGACTGTAAACCTACACAGCCGATGGTATCCATCGGCTGTGTTTCACGTGAAACACTATGCGGACAGGGGGATAACCATTTCAAACTTCACCTTTTATAGAGTCGCGAAAAGTCCAGTCCGGGACTTTTCGCTCCACGGAAAGGAAAAAGCGTCGTTTTCCCTTTCCTTACAAATCAATGACTTAGAGTGCGGGTCATTGATTTGGGCGCCCCGCGCGGGGCGCGTTGATGGACTTTTTGCGAGTCCATCACCTTTCAAATTACAAGGGTATGGCGTTATGTCGACCTGTTCAGTTGTTTGAAATCTGGAATCTGAAATTTGAAATTATCTTTTCGGCACCTCCCAGATCACGCTTGGCACCTTCGAACCCGGCACCGTGTAAGGATGCTCGACACCTACCCCCTCGTCCACGAGGGCTCTTGTCGTATAGATAAGGGCTTTCCCTCCGGGTACCAGGAATCGGTCGGCCCATTTCCAGACCTCCTTCGGCCTGGCCGCGGCCCGGCTCACAACCAGATCGTACTGTCCGCCCGGTCCCTCCTCTAGGAGGTCCTCGAAACGCCCACTCAGTACCCTGGCATCTTTCAACTCCAGGGTTCGAAGGAGGTGGCTTAACCAGGCACATTTTTTCCCCGACGCTTCCGCAAGGTCCAGCTTCAGGCCGGGCCGGGCCACCTTGAGGGGCACACCGGGAAACCCGGCCCCCGCTCCCAGGTCCACCGTGCGCTCGCTGCCTGAGATAAGCCCCATGCCAAGGGGGACCAGGGAGTCGAGGAAGTGGATCCTCACCCAGTCCGGCTGCTTCCGGGACACCAGGTTGACCTTCCTGTTCCACTTCTCGAGTTCGGAATGGTAAATGAACAGCCGGTTTGCACCCTCTTTTGTGAGATCGACCCCCATGGCTTTTGATCCATCCATGATACGGGAAATTAAAGCGCTTTTTTTCATTGGCTGTTCATTTACCTCGTGAATGCGTGGAGCGTGGGTGCGTTAATGCGATAAACCACGTGCATGCGTAAAGCGTGCGTGCGTTAATGCGAAAAAGCGGACACAGATCGGCCTAGTCGCACGTACGCACGTACGCACTTACTCACCTGCGCGGGAGTTCTTGCTCTTGATATATATCATCAACGCCGACACGGCCGCGGGGGTCACCCCCGGGATGCGGGACGCCTGGCCGAGGCTCGTGGGCCGTATATCTTCCAGCCGGTCCCGGATCTCCCGGGAGAGCGCCTTCAGGGCGGAATAGTCCAGATCTTCCGGAATGGCCAGTTTGTCAAGACGCCGCACCTTTTCCACCATGGCCTGCTGGCGGACAATATACCCTTCATATTTCACCTGGATCTCGATCTGCTGTACCGCGTCCGCCCTCTTCTCCGGAGAGAAATCAGGGTTGAAGGTTACCAGGTCCTTGTAGGCGACATCGGGCTGCTTGAGTGCCTGTTTCAACAAGATCCCCTGCCGGGGGCCGCCGGCGAGGCATACCGTAACGTTCTGTTTCCCCAGTTCCCGCATCCCCTTTCCGACCATGAGCACCTTTTCCCTGAGCTGCTCCACCTCATCATCGCTGATCAGGCCCAGGCGGTGACCCTTCTCCATGAGCCTTATATCGGCGTTGTCTTCCCTGAGGAGAAGGCGATGTTCGGCACGGGAGGTGAAAAGACGGTACGGCTCGGTAACCCCCTTGGTCACCAGGTCGTCTACCATGACCCCCATGTACGCTTCGTCCCGACCGACGGTGAACGGCTCCTCACCCCGGACCCTGAGGGCCGCGTTGATCCCCGCGAGCTGGCCTTGGGCTCCGGCTTCCTCATAGCCTGACGTTCCGTTGATCTGGCCGGCCAGGTACAGGCCGGGAACCTTTTTGACCATCAGGTCCGCTCCCAGTTGTGTCGGGTGTGCGAAATCGTACTCGATAGCGTAGCCGGGCCTCATGATCTGGACCTCTTCCAGCCCCGGGATGGTGCGTAGCATCCTGATCTGGATATCGATGGGAAGGCTGGTGGACACCCCGTTGGGGTAATATTCCCTGGTCTGCAGGCCCTCCGGCTCCAGGAACACGTGGTGGCCCGCCTTGTCGGGGAAACGGACGATCTTGTCCTCGATGCTGGGGCAGTAGCGCGGCCCTACCCCTTTGATGACCCCCCCGTATAGGGGGGACCTGTCAAGACCGCTCCTGATCGCCTCGTGGGTCGCTTCGCTGGTCCGTGTGATCCAGCAAGGGACCTGTTCCCGGTCGATCTTCCCGGTCCGGAAGGAAAAGGGCTGAGGTACCTCGTCCCCGTACTGGGGCGTACAACGCGAAAAGTCGATGGTCTTGGCATCCAGGCGCGGGGTGGTCCCGGTCTTCAGGCGGCCAAGTGAGATATTCAGGGCTGCGAGAGATCCCGACAGCCCCACCGAGGGAAACTCCCCTGCGCGGCCGGCCGGGTAGTTGGTCATGCCGATGTGAATGAGTCCGTTGAGGAAGGTACCCGACGCCACAACCACCGCCCCGGCCTGAAACTCCTCACCGGCTTGTGTATAGACGCCTTCCACCTTCCGTGTTCCACCCCCCTCCTCCACGAGGAAACCTTCCACCATGCCCTGCTTGATATGAAGGCATTCCTGGGCCTCGAGCTTCTCCCTGACCCAGCTTTTGTAGCCGTACATGTCAGCCTGCGCCCTGGAGGAGCGCACCGCGGGGCCCTTTTTGGTGTTGAGGATCCGGTACTGGATTCCGGTGGCATCGATAGCCATGCCCATGATCCCCCCCAGGACATCGATCTCCTTGACCAGGTGCCCCTTGGCAAGGCCTCCCACAGCCGGGTTGCACGACATGTGGGCCACCTGGTCGATGGAAATGGTCATAAGAAGGGTGGTCATGCCCATGCGGGCGCAGGCCCAGGCCGCCTCGCACCCGGCGTGCCCCGCGCCGATGACGACAACGTCGTAACTGGTTGGGTCGCGGAAGCGTTTTGAGCTTTCCGACATTCCCGTAATCATCCTCTTAAACCCTCTGGGTCTAGCAACGTGTCGGACTTTACCGACACGTTGCGATGAGTTTTTCGAAATGCCCCTTATTCTGGATGTTTTCCTGATGTCCTTTTCTTTGGACGTTGGACTTTAGGCTTTGGGCTTGAGCCTGCACAGCAGGCAAATGTTTCACGTGAAACATGCTGATCGCAAAGCGATCAGCATGTGGGAATACATTACGAAAACCCCAGTTATGCTTTCTTGCAAGCGCAGCTTGCATAATAAAACAGTGTGATCGTAAGTCTGCACTGTTTTATTTCCCTATACAAAACCTTTCGAAGATCATGTTCAAGACCTCGTCGGTAGCGATCTCGCCACTTAACTCCCCCACACCGAGGAGCGCCTCGTCCACACCCACCGCCAGGAGTTCCGGCCCATGTCCGGCACCGAGTCCCTCGAGGCTCTGTCGGCACCCGTCCCGTATCTTTGTCAGGGCATCGGCCTGCCTCAGGGATGTCACCACCCCCCCGGTTTCCTCCAGGGCCGGATCGCCTCCGACGCAGGCCCCGTAAATCGCCTCCTTGACTTTCCCGACACCGTGGCCTGTCAGAGCAGAGGCGTGAACCACCCCTGCGGGCAGAGGCCCGTTTCCGGAAGACGGCAGATCGCATTTGTTGGCGACGACGACCCTCACCATGCCAGCCGTGGCCTCAAGCAGCTCGAGCTCATCGTCAAGCGGCTGCCGGGACCCGTCCAGGACAACAAGGAGCAGGTCGGCCCTTTCCATGAGCCGCTGGGTCCTGCGGATCCCCTCCTCTTCCACGGATGCGGCACCTTCCCTTATCCCGGCCGTGTCCACAACGACCATAGGGACACCCTCGATACTGATGCGTCCTTCGATAAAGTCCCTTGTCGTCCCTGCGACTTCGTGGACAATGGCCCTTTCTTCCTCGATGAGGGCGTTGAGAAGGCTCGACTTGCCAACGTTGGGGGCGCCGACGATGACGACCTTGAGTCCCTCCTTCAGGGCGATACCCTGCCGGGAGGTCGCCAGGAGCCGGCTTGTGATCTGTACCGCCCGCTCGAGCAGGACTTCCAGCCCGCCGAGCTCCTCGCCGGCCATATCCCCATGGACATCCTCGGAAAAATCGATGGCCGTTTCCAGGAGGACCTTTGCGTCGAGAAGGGCCCGCCTGACAACGCCTGCCTCCCTGCCCATGGCGCCCTCCACCTGTCCAAGCATGACGCGGCGAGCCTTGCTGGTGCCCGCAAAGATGAGGGAAGCCACGGCCTCGGCCTGGGAGAGATCCAGACGCCCGTTGAGAAAGGCGCGCCTGGTAAATTCCCCCGCTTCGGCCAGCCGGGCCCCGGCCGCCGTCGCGGCCCCGAGCAGTTCCGCCATAATGAGGGGGCCGCCGTGGACGGTGATCTCCACAATGTCCTCCCCTGTATAGGAGCGAGGTCCTGCGAAAAAAAGCCAGACAGCCTGGTCAATGGGCGATCCGGAGTCGCCGGGAGGGTGAACGTGGCCGATGACGGCACGGCGGTTGGCCTGCATATCGGGCCGGGCGCCGCTCAAGGGTGTGAAGATCCGCTGGCCCACCTCAACTGCTGCGGGGCCGCTGATCCGAACCAGACCCACGGCTCCAGGGCCGGGGGGGGTGCTTATCGCAGCCACGGTATCCTCAGATGCGCGAGCCGATGATGTGACCTTTGTTTTATCCAGATCATCGATCATCGGCTCAATCCTTCCGTGGCTGCCTTGGTACGTACGTCCGTAAGTTCGTGTGAGCGTAGGTGTGTGACGGGCAAAGGGACATCCGGCGATGGGCGCATCCCGCATGAACGCTCTACGCGTTTACTCACGTACGTGGGCTTTTACTTTTTCCCTTTCCCTTCTTGTCCTTTTTCTCCTCCTCTACCGCCACGGGAACATTCAGGCCGCGGTTCATCCACCACTGGTGGCCGATGGTCAGAACGTTGTTGACGGTCCAGTAGATCACCAGGCCGGCAGGGAAGCTCAGGAACAGGGCTGTGAAAACGATGGGCATGAACATCATGATCTGAGCCTGACGGGGATCGCCGGTCGTAGGGGTCATCTTCTGCTGCAGGAACATGGTAGCGCCCATGAAGATTGGTGTTATGTAAAGTGGGTCCTTGGCTGAAAGATCAACGATCCATAAAGCGAACGGGGCGTGGCGCAGTTCGATGGCGCCCAGCAGTGCCCGGTACAGGGCGAAAAAGACCGGAATCTGGACCAGGATGGGTAGGCAGCCGCCCGCGGGGTTGACCTTGTTTATCTGGTACAGCTTCATGATCTCCTGGTTGAGTTGGTCGCGATCCTTCTTGTACTTGTCCCTGAGGGCGTTGATCTGGGGCTGCAGCGTCTGCATCTTTTTCATGGATCGGTGGCTGATGCTGGAAAAGGGGATGAAGACGATCTTGATCAGCGCGCTAAGGATAATGATGGCAAGTCCGTAGTTGCCCAGGTAACGGTGGAAGAAATTGAGCATGTCGAGCAGGGGCTTGGCGATGATACTGAAAAAGCCCAGGTCTATGACCTTGATCAACGCCGGCGAAACGGCCTTCAGGGAGGCCATCTCCTTGGGCCCGATATAGGCGGTCGCGGCCATGGCAGCGCCACCACCGGGAGGGATGCGGAGCTGCGAATAGACACCCACGTCGACTCTGTCCCCGGTGCCCTTTCGCGCCAGAGCGCCGGTCACCCCTTCCGTGGGCATGAAAGCCGCCACAAAGTACATGTCTTCGGACGCGATCCACTGCATGGGCCCCTCGAAAGAGGTGGTCCCTTCCAGCTTGCCGCCCTTGATCTTTTCGGCCTTGCCTCCGTCCAGGTAGACGGCCCCCTTGTATCCGTATCGGTTCGCGGATAACTTGCTGCCTTCCTTGGCGCCGGCTGCCGGTTCGAGTCCCGGTGCCCACATCAACTCGGCCCGCCCTCCCAACGATTCCCTGGACCGGTTGATAAGCTGGACAGAGACCATCACTTCATAGGTGTCGGCCGTAAAACCGAGGGTCTTGATCATCTCGAGGCCCTCAGGGGTCCTGTACCGGTATATCACATCCTGGCTCTGTCCCGGTTCCAGCACCATGTCTTTTCCCTCCGTAAGGAACAGGGCCTGGGAAAAACCAAGGGGGCCGCCTGCCGCGACGAACTCGGCAGACAGGGGAAAGGCCGTCTCCCCAGGCTGGGCATGGACCATCTCCACGTGGGATTCGAGCTCTTTGAGTTCCTCACGGTACCGGTCAAGGGTCAGACTCCTGATGACAGCTCCCCGGTTCGACAAAGTGACCCTGAAAAGTGGGGTGTCGACAGTGATTGTTTCCTCCCCCTGGGCGGCGATGGGCTCGAGGGTTCCGGCCGGCGCGACCGCGACGGTAGCAATAACGGTCTCCATGGCAGCTGCGGATCCCGGGATGTCTCCGCCCCCCACGGTTTCCGTTGCGCCCTTCTCTTCCCGGATCGTGTCAACCGGGGCCGGAGGTACAATATAGTTCTGATAAAAGAACAAAAAGGCGAAGGAGATCGCCAGAGCGATGAGCAGTCTTTTTCCCTGATCGTCCATGAATTAACCTCGTAGAGTGTCGGGGCGTCGGGGTGTCGGGGTGTCGGAGTAAAAAACCGAACTCTGGGCGTGTTGATCACCCGCGTAATTTTTATGGGCGGATTTTATCTCCTGATTGTGACCACATCCGCCAAGCTTTGACCCCGTTTTTCCGTTACCCTCATACTCCGATACAGTTGGTACCGGGTCCCACCCGCCGGGGTGAAACGGGTGACACCGGGCCAGCCGTCCTGCCGCAAGGGCTGCACCCTTTAAAGATCCGTGTCTCTCGATGGCCTGTATGGCGTAGGCAGAGCAGGTGGGCATGAACCGGCACGACCGGGGGAAGGCCGGAGATATCCATTTCCTGTAAAAACGGATAGCAGAAAGCAGGGAAGATTTCATGCCGGTGTTGCACCTTCCGTCAGCCCAGCGCTTGTTGCCAGTTTCAAGAACTCTCCCTCCAGTTCGGAGTAGGAAGCTTGCGGCGCCTGCCGTGTGGCTATGGCAACCAGGTCTTTCCCGGGGACGAACCGGCCCCTGTTCTGGCGCTGGATCTCACGGAGACGCCTCTTGACCCGGTTCCTGGTGACTGCATTGCCTGTTTTCCTGGATACGGTGATGCCGAAGCGGGTAATGGGAAGGTCGTTATCAACAGAAAGAAGAAGAAGGTATCGTCCCCGCGCTCTTCGTCCCGTATTCTGGACCTTTAGGTATTCAGCCCGGGATCGGATCCGGGCTTCACGGGGAAAGCGGGGATCGGTTTTTCCCCCGGTCAGACCGTCAGCCGCTTTCTTCCCTTGGCGCGCCTTCTTTTCAGTATGAGGCGCCCGCCCCGGGTCCTCATGCGGAGCCGGAACCCGTGGGTCCTCTGCCTGGAAACATTGCTGGGTTGAAATGTCCTTTTCAAATCCCTTCCTCCTGCCTTCAGCCCCCGCAACTGTACCCCGGGGACGAATCCCGTTTTTCATGGTATTTCTGCCCTTCAGCCGCCTTCCGGTGAAAACCGCTCACACATCCGGCGTAGAACGTGCCTATATAACAAAGAAACCTGAAATCTGCAATTGGTTTTAGCCTCCCTATATCAGGCCACCATGGGGCTCTTTTGGCAGCCTGTTCTCCAGAAAACAACTCTTTCGCAGGCAGGAGACAGCTACACGCAATTACAGCCACTACGAAAGGGGTCTGGGAAAGGGGTCTGGTTAAGCGGATTTCTGGTCTTTTATATATCCCCAAAATCGGGCAGTTCAATGGATACCCGATTTTGGGGCTTGCCACTCTCATTGGCGTTCTGTTATACAAATCATTCGCTCTTCCGGGGAGAGATGGTGCCAATTTTCATGTCCTGCCCGATGGGGTCTTTTTTTGGATCAACCGGCAGGGGGCAAAGGGGGTTACTCCACCAAAGATGAAACCGGTTAAGTTTCTGTTAAAACGGTACTTTTTTCCGCTGTTTCCACAAATCTACAGAGCTGTGAATCTAACTTAAAAGTATTACAAACTACTTGCGTAACCGGTTGTTTTTTCATGACTTTTTAACTTTTCCACACCTGTGGAATAGCCTGTGTGTAAACCGGGCGTGTCATCGGACGGTCGCGGCAACTGCAAGGTCTCGTAATCAAAGGCAAAATGAAGGCCCAACAACTCTGGAAAAAAATTCTGGCCGACCTCAAGGACGAGGTCAACCCCCAGATCTTCAACACCTGGTTCGGGACCCTGAACCCGGCAGCCCTGGATGAAAATTATCTGACCCTCGATGCACCCCACACGTTTATCAGGGACTGGATCGAAGAAAACTATTTGGCCACCCTTATCAACGCGGCGCAAGGGATCACGGGCGTGGATCTTTCCATCAGGATCGAGGTCACCGAACCGGCGGCGCCCGCCTCCATTCCGGACCTGCCCCCCGCCGCTCCAGCCAGGACAATACACCCGGACCTCCCGCCGCCGTCCAGCCAGGCCAACAGCCATTTGACGTTGAACCCGAAATATACTTTCGACACGTTTGTCGTCGGCAACAGCAACCAGTTCGCCCACGCCGCGGCCCTCGCCGTTGCCGAACAGCCGGCTCGTTCCTATAACCCTCTTTTTGTCTATGGCGGCGTCGGCCTGGGTAAAACACACCTCATGCACGCCATCGGCAACTACGCCCGGTCCCGGAACCCCGATATCCGCCTTTGCTACCTGTCCTCCGAACGGTTCATGAACGAACTGATCAACAGCCTCCGGTTCGACCGCATGCCCCAATTCAGGGAAACCTACCGTAACATGGATATTCTTCTCGTGGACGACATCCAGTTCATCGCCGGAAAGGAAAGGACCCAGGAGGAGTTTTTTCATACATTCAACACCCTCTTCGACTCCCACAAACAGATCGTCGTATCTTCAGACAAGTTCCCCAGGGAGATCCCCGACCTGGAGGAGAGGCTCAGGTCCCGTTTTGAGTGGGGGCTTATCGCGGACATCCAGGCTCCCGATCTGGAAACGAAGATCGCCATCCTGGAAAAGAAGGCGGATCTGGCCGGGTGGTCACTGCCCAAGGATGCCGCTTTGTTCCTGGCTGAAAACACCGGATCCAATATCAGGGAACTCGAGGGTTACCTTCAGAGAGTAACGGCATTTGCCGTTTTCGCCAGAACCAGGGTTATCTCCACGGAACTTGTCCAGGATGCCCTGAAGAACTTTCTTGAGCAAAAAAAGAAGGTTATAACGGTGGACGACATCCAGAAAAGGGTGTCCTCCTTTTTCAACGTCAAGATGTCGGATATGAAATCCAAGAAAAAGAACAAGGCCTTTATCCTGCCTCGCCACACGGCCATGTATATGACCCGCCAGTTGACGGATCTCTCCCTTCCCGAGATCGGCCGCCATTTCGGGGGCCGGGATCATTCCACAGTTCTCCACGCGGTCCACAAGCTGGAAAATATCGTTCATAACGACCCGGACTTTGCCAATACCATCGATCACATCACACGGGAACTGGAAGGGAACAACTCTTAGCGATGCTAAGAGTTGATGGACTCGCAAAAAGTCCATCAACGCGCCCCGCGCGGGGCGCCCAAATCAATGACCCGCACCATAAGTCATTGATTTGTAAGGAAAGGGAAAACGACGCTTTTCCCTTTCCGTGGAG
>JARGFV010000062.1 GCA_029210545.1 bacterium | reverse complement strand
AAAGCCTTGGCTGGAAGTGCCCGGCGGAAATCTTCTTGCCGGACTTTAATTTTGAAGAATATTATGGGCGCATCTTAAACCCTGTTGCACTTCGAACTTGAAACCGCCGGGCTATAATTCACAATAGGTTGTGTGAAATCGGAGCAGGCTGCGACCGGGGAGGGAACGGCAATGAGCCAATCGTCGAAGAAGTCCAGACTGATCCTCGCTTCTTTGTCCAGCATGCTCATCTTCACAACGGTCGCGTGCGGATCGCAGGAGGCTCCTGTCAAGGTCGATCTGGGCAGGACCGGGGAGCCATCCGTCGCGGGCACGCCGTTTCCATCCGCGCCTCCTCTTCGAGTGGCAGCAGGCGGCATCGTCACCCCAAGGGAAGGGCTCGCCTACTACCGCAAGATGGTTGATTACCTCGCTACGCGACTGGGACGCTCGCCCCAACTACTGGATCGCGTCAGTTACCAGGAGATCAATGACATGCTCAGGGACGGTAACCTGGACATGGCCTTCATTTGCAGCGGCCCTTACGTCGAGGCGCGGGAGGAGTTCGGCCTCGAAATCCTGGCTGTTCCCCAGGTGGACGGAGATGTCGTCTACCACTCCTACTTTATTGTCCGGGCAGACAGTCCATGGCAGTCCTTCGATGACCTGCGGGGCAAACGGTTTGCCATAACCGACCCCATGTCCCATTCCGGCTGTCGGTACCCCTACCTCCTCCTGGCGCGTCTGGGAGAGACCGCCGAAGAATTTTTCTCCGGGGTCGTATGCACCTACGCCCACGACAAATCCATACTGGCCGTCGCCTCCGGAACCGTCGACGGGGCCGCGGTGGACAGCCTGATCTGGGAATATATGAACGCGACACGCCCGGAAGTGACGAGGAAAACGAAAATAATTCACATCTCACCGCCATTCGGCATTCCACCCGTGGTGTGCAATCCCACCATGGTTGATGCTGACACGAGGGATCAAATCCGCCAATTGTTGCTTTCAATGAATGAAGACAGCGAAGGCGCCGACATCCTTCGCCATATGAGGATCGACCGTTTCGTCCCCGGGGACGAAACGAATTACGAATCGGTACGCCGCTTCAGGAAGGAGCTTTTGTCCCTGACCGGGAAGGGACAGCCGTGAGAAAATACCGGTTCAACCAATCGGCCAGCTTCGTTCTGAGTACTCTCGTCATTATGCTGGCGGTGGGGGCGGTTATGATCGTGTTCCTCCGCGGTCTTTTCTACCAGAACCTGAAAGAGGAGCTCCAGGAGAAGGGTATCCTGCTCTCCCGGTATATCGCTGAACGGAATGCCGATGCCATCCTGGCAGAGGACAGTCTGGAGCTGCTGAACATCAGAGAGGTGCTTAAACGCCTGGTGGCCGAAACCCCCACTCTCAGTTATGTTTTCATCCAGAGCACCGATGGGAGGATACTGGCCCACACGTTCGGTAACTCCTTTCCTTCGGACCTGAGGAAAGTAAACCCCGTCCCTCCGGGTGCCTTCTGGTCCCAGCGGCGTCTCGACATTGGGCAGGAGATCATCCAGGATATCGCCACCCAGGTGTATGGGCCACTTACCGCGGAGATCCACGTGGGGCTGTCCGAAGCCCATATCGCAAGCGGCCTGGCAGATATCACCCGGATGCTTCTGCTCATCCTGAGCGGGGCTTTTTTAACCAGTACGCTGTTCATCGCCCTCGTCTCCGGCTATATCTCCAGACCGGTGCGGATTCTGACAAGGGCAGCCGAGGAGCTTCGGTCAGGTCGGCTCGACGTGAGGGTAGACGTGCGGCGGAGCGGAGAGATGGGGGTCCTGGGCAGGACGTTCAACTCTATGGCCGAGAGCCTGGAACGCTCCAGCAAGGATCTGCAGGCGCTGAACCGGGAATTTGAAGACGAAATTGGCGAGCGCCAGAGGAACGAGGAGGCCCTCAGGGAGAGCGAGGAGAAGACGAGGGCCTTCTGGGAAAACACCCACACGGGGATCTATGTGGTGGACGCGAATACCCACCGCATCCGTGATATCAATCAAACAGCGTTAAGAATCATCGGGCTGCCGAGGGGCCAGGTTGTGGGTAGAGAATGTCACCGTTTCGTGTGTCCTGCCGAGAAAAACGCCTGTCCCGCAACAGACCTCGGTCAGGAGATCGAAAATTCGGAGCGCGTGTTGCTGACGGCTGATGGCAGATCCCTGCCTATAATGAAATCGGTGAAACTCATCCACCTCGACGGCCAAAGCCACCTCATCGAAAGCTTCGTGGACATCTCTGACCTGAAGAGGGGGCAGGAGACTATCCGGGCGGCCTTGCTGGAGAAGAGCACCCTTCTCAAGGAGGTGCACCACAGGGTGAAGAACAACCTGCAGGCCCTTTCAGCGCTCCTGAACTTGCAGGCCTACTATAGCGGAGAAGGGAGGACCCAGGGCATCCTTGCTGACTGCCAGAATCGGCTCCAGACCATGGCGCTCATCCATCAGGATCTGTACGAGTCTAATGACGTTGCCAATGTGAATTTCGCCGGGTACATCGACCGCCTTTCTCATTACATTATGGAAACACATGGCGCCCATCCGGCCGGAATCGACCTGAAAATGAGTTTGCAGGAAGCGATCCTGCCGGTGGACACGGCCATTCCGGTGGGGCTCATCGTCAATGAACTTCTCACCAACGCGGTCAAGCACGCTTTCCCTGACGGCCGCCGGGGTCAGGTATCCGTAACCTTCCAGGACTTCGGTGAAGGCCTCTACATGATAAAGGTGGAGGATGACGGAGTCGGGCTGCCCCAGGGCTTCGATATCAACACTACCCACTCTATGGGCATGCAGCTCATTACCATCCTCACAGAGCAACTGGGCGGCCAGGTGAAGGTGGGGGGAGGGCCCGGTGCTCGATTTGGCATCCTCTTTGGCGAGTACCGCGAGGCTTCCACCCTGGTGGTGTGAAGGAAGTGTGACAATGGGAGACAAGATGGCGGACAAGCCGCTTGCCCACCGTAGCTTCCTGTCACCCATAGTTTTAGCGAAGGGTGATGACGCAGGTGGATGCGCGCTGAGGTGAATCAGCTCTTAGCGCTTTTGCAGGAAACGGGGATTGGCCTGGATTCCGGGTTTCACGTTTCAGGTTGCGGGTTTTTCCCCCATGCCCCCAAGCTCCCTTGCTCCCATGCGGTTTCCCACCCATGCCCGTTCACTCCCGAACGATCCCGGCCTGGGAGGCCCTGAAGCGGGCGGCTGTCCGGTTGGTGGAGGTGACCTGCAGGGTGTAGGCGGCCCCATCGCTTGAATAGTTAAAAGAGCCGGTCAATATCTTCGCTTCTGTTTCCAGGGGCGGCAGGTTGGCTTCCGGAACGGTGGCCCTGAAATCAAAGTAGTGCAGCTCCCCGACGGGATACAGGTTGTCGGACGTGCGGATCGTGTGCCGGGTCAGCCCCGTGCGCATGGCATCGAGGTTGGCCTTGGTCACCCCGATGATGGCCTTGTCCTTCTGCTCAAGGAAGATGGGGATGGATATGGCGGCAAGGATGCCGATAACGGAGAGCACGATCAGCAGTTCCGCCATGGAAAAGCCGGCGGATCGTTTCCGGGGTGAGCTGCCCTGGTTCCCCATCACGGCTCCCTTGCATTAGCGGGTAGAAAGTGGAGCAGAAAGTCCCGCCTGGACTTCCGGTGGACCTGTTTTTACTCCGCAGAGTGTTTGTCCTTTGGATCGTTGTCAAGCCAAAACCCGAAATCCGCGATTGGTCTGGGCCGGCCTCCGGTCGGGGTGTCTGAGGGGTCTGTTTCTGACACGCCGGTCCTGGTACCTGGACTTTTCGGCATCGACGCCACCCGCCGACCCCGAAGTCCCGGCCAAACGGGCCTTCCTTGCGGATTTCGGGTATGGTTCCCCCCTGCCTGCGGCAGCCAGGCTCAGGAACACGTAACCCGCTGTTTTCAGAACCGTCCGCTATGCCATGGACACGATGCGGATCCTTCGGCGGATCATCTGGAACAATCCATAATACGCCCGCCGGATTTTCAGAGAGATCTGGCCGGCGTGGCGCACAACCTTGACAGGGTCGTAAAAAGTCCCGGATTGGACTTTTTGCGACTCTATCAATGTTGATTTCTCAGGATTCATTTGTTGCCCATCACGAAGGGTGTGCTTAAACTTGTCTGTATACGGCGGGGAGGCCCTGGAAGGACGCAGTATGACTTCAGTGAGAAAGCCTGTTCAGGTCTTAAAGAGTGTCCCCACCATGGAAGGCGCGGGTGTTCGCCTCAGGAGGGCCTTCGGGCACGCCGAGGCGCCGACCTTCGATCCGTTCCTCCTCCTCGACGACATCCATTCCGGGAACCCGTCCGACTATATGGCAGGATTTCCGTGGCATCCCCACCGCGGGATCGAGACGGTTACATATGTTCTCCACGGCGATGTGGACCACGGTGACAGCATCGGCAACAGCGGCGCCATCGGTGACGGTGATGTCCAGTGGATGACGGCCGGAAGCGGCATCATCCACCAGGAGATGCCCCGGAAGGTTTCCGGGGATATGAGGGGACTCCAGTTGTGGGTGAACCTTCCCGCTTCCCGGAAGATGATGGATCCCCGCTACAGGGATATCATGGCCGGGACCATACCAGTTGTCAGGAACGACAACGGAACTGCGGTCAGGGTCATCGCCGGAAGACATAAGGACGTAGCGGGTCCCATGGAGGATCTGGTTCAGGCACCGTCATATTACGACGTTGAAGTCCCAGCGGGTGAGACCTTCACATGCGATCTCCCGGAAGAGCACACTGTGTTCGCCTACGTCCTCAGCGGGCAGGGCCGCTTTTCGACGGTGGAGGGGAGCGAGTACGGTGCGGAGCATGTCGTCCTCTACGGCAGGGGGGAGCAGGTTTCCATCAGGGGAGGGGACACAGGGGTCCGGTTTCTCCTCATCGCTGGCCAGCCCATCGGGGAACCCGTCGCATGGGGCGGCCCCATCGTCATGAACACGGAGGAAGAGCTACACACGGCGTTCAGGGAGTTCCGGGAAGGGACTTTTATCAAAGTAGGTTCCCGTCCCTGAAAAATAGATCAGAACCATAAACAAAGGCGGCCTCACACAGAGCCGGCAGGGTAGCCCTGGTCGTCCACCTTCGGACGACCAGGGCTACCCTGCTGTAAGATAGATTTTTCATGTCGCCTGCACCTAATTGCTGAAAGCCGGCCACCTTCTGTGGTAGATTGTCGGAAGTTTTAAGACGAAATTTCCACAGAGGGAGAGAAAGATGCTGAAAGACTCCTACCCGTACTACCTGGCAAACCGCCCGATGTCTCCCAACCAGGACCTGGAGGTCACCGACAAGTTCAGCGGGGAAGTGGTCACACGTGTCGCCATGGCCGATGAGGCTACCCTCGACAAGGGGATCGCCGCTGCCGCGGCGGTTTTCGAGGAGATGAAGCAGCTGCGGCCCTACGACCGGCAGCGGATCCTGTACCACTGTGTCGACAGGTTCACCGAAAGGGCCGCGGAGTTGGCCGGGTCCTTGTGCCTGGAAGCGGGAAAACCGATCCGCGACAGCCGCGGTGAGGTCTCCCGTCTCATCGACACTTTCCGCATCGCTGCCGAGGAGTCTGTCCGCATCCAGGGTGAGGTCATGAACATGGAGATCACCCCCAGGGCGAAGGGGTACACGGGGATGTACAAGCGGTTCCCTGTCGGACCATGCTCATTCATCACCCCCTTTAACTTTCCGTTGAACCTCGTGGCCCACAAGGTGGCTCCGGCCATCGCAGTGGGAAACCCCTTTGTTCTCAAGCCCGCGAGCTGGACCCCTGTCGGGGCCATCATTATCGGGGAGATTCTCGCGGAGACGGACCTTCCCGAGGGGGCTTTTTCCATCCTGCCGTGCCCGGGATCCAGGGCCGACCTGCTCGTTACGGACGACCGGCTCAAGCACATCAGTTTCACCGGATCACCGGGGGTGGGCTGGGACATCAAGGCACGTGCCGGGAAAAAGAGGGTTTCCCTGGAGCTGGGAGGCAACGCCGCCTGCGTGGTGGACGAGGGATCCGATATCGCCGACGCGGTTGACAGGATCATCTTTGGCGCTTTCTACCAGTCAGGGCAAAGCTGCATCTCGGTCCAGCGCATCATGGTACACGAGTCCCTTTACGAACCTTTCAAAAAATTCCTTGTAGAGAAGACGTCCGTCCTGAAAATGGGCGATCCGAAGGACGAAAACACCTTCATCGGTCCCATGATATCCGTGCAGGAGGCCGAACGACTGGAAAGCTGGATCGACGCGGCCGTCAAGGCTGGAGGGAAAATTTTGTGCGGGGGCAAAAGACAGGGGGCCATGCTGGAGGCCACCCTCCTTGAAAATGTTCCAGGGGACCAGGACCTTTGTTCCGGGGAGGCGTTCGGACCGGTCGCCGTTCTCAGCGCTTTTTCAGATTTCGACCAGGTCCTGGCTGAAGTCAACGACAGTGTTTACGGGCTCCAGGCCGGCCTGTTCACAAACAACATCAACCGCGCTTTCAGGGCATGGGAGAACCTGGACGTCGGGGGCGTGATCATCGGAGATATACCATCCTGGCGGGTGGACTCCATGCCTTACGGAGGGGTCAAGGACAGCGGATTCGGGCGTGAGGGGATCCGGTTCGCCATGGAAGAAATGACCGAGACCAGGCTCCTCGTCATAAGGGACAGGGACGCCTGAAAAGGCAGAATCCGGGACAAGACGCTTCTTCCGGCACAACATCTGATAGAGTCGCAAAAAGTCCAGTCGGGACTTTTCCTGGCTCATTAGTGTCCTGGGGAAAGGGAAAAGCGTCGTTTTCCCTTTCCTTACAATGACTGCTGATAGATCACCAAAGTCTGTGCGAGACTTTGGCTCAACGGGAACCGAAAAGCGTGGTTTTCGGTTCCCTCACGGATCGAACACACAGCCATTGGCACTCGATCCGGGCGCCTCTCCCAGGCGCGGCTGCTTTCATCGGTCATCGATCCGGGCGCCCTTCCCAGGCGCGGCTTGTCATTGATTTGGGCGCCCCGCGCGGGGCGCGTTGATGACTTTTTGCGAAGTCATCAACTGTGTACCGTAAACTGTGTACCGTAAACGATATCCCCCCCTTGCCACTGACCGGACGAAATTGGTATATTCATCCGGACGAGGAGAAGGGGCATAGCCCGAACCACGTCCGGAACCTGGACCAGCCCCGCTGCGATACGCGATATCCTTAACGTCCCCTGGAAGGAACGGTCCGGGGGTGGAGAAACCCTTTCATGGCCGATGACGGGAGCAAAGACAAGGACTTCAAGGTCGAGGACCGCCGCGCGTCTTCCGGAGGCGAAGGGGAGAGTCCGGTCTCGTCCGACACCGTGGAGTCTCCCCGGGAAGATGCTTCCGAACCGGGGGGCGAAGCGGGGAACGAGACGGGACAAGGATCAGGGGCCTCCGGGAGCGCAGGCTCCCGCAGCATCCCCAAGGTGGATTTTTCCACCTTTGTATTCTCCCTTTTCAGCTCGGCCCTGATCCAGCTCGGCGACCTGGCCGATCCCGTGACGGGGGAAAAGAGCCAGGAGAGGAATCTTGATGCGGTGAGCCAGACCATCGACCTGCTGGATCTCCTTCGGGACAAGACGGAGGGGAACCTGACAAAGGACGAGACGAACCTGATCAAGGAATCCACCGCGCAGCTGAAATACAAATACATTGACGCCATCAAGGGTAAGGGATAGGGCACTCATCTGATGCCTTTTCTCAGATATCTTCTCCCGTTTCTGATCCTGTCTCTGATCGCCGTCCGCCCTGCACTTGCCATCGAGATCAGCGAGGTCACGGTTGATTTTCCCCTTTCAGAGGTGCTGGACATCGATGAAAGGGAACCCGAAACCGATTCGGTCTTGGGAGACACCGGAGGTTCTTCGAGGGTCTGGCGAGCGCCCTGGGAGGACAACTGGTTCCTGTATCGCCAGAATGTGCTCCGTGGGAACTTTTCCGAAGCCAAGGGAAATCTGGACAAGGTCCTCGCCTACCGCAAGGAACGGGGTATCCCCAACCTTTTCGCGCCGGCCGCCGCCCTCCTTGTAGAGGCTTCCGCGGCGCGTAAGCAGAAACGCTATGACGATGCCCTTGAATTCACCTCCTATGCCAGGGAACTTGCCCCGGATGATCCGGCCCCCCATTTCTCCAGGGCGCGGACCGTGTGGCGACAGAACCAGCTTCGCGCCCTTTCTTCACTGGATGCCCTCCTCGAGGGTTGGGGTGTGTTTTTCAGGGATTTCAGGTCCTTTTATCCGTGGAGTCTCGGGCTTGTCCTGTGGATCCTGGTGGCCCTCGCGGTTTCCTCCATCCTGACAATCCTGCTGTTCCTTCCCAGGGTCGTACCCCGGCTCGCACACGACCTTTCCCACCTGGTGAAAATTCCCCAGTGGCTCTGGTATGCGGCTATCCTTGTCCTCCTGGCGGCTGTTCTGGTCATGGGGCTCCCACTGGTGTTATGGGTTATTTTGTGCGCCTTGATCATGGGCCTGCACCTTACCGGCAGAGAGCGTGTGGCCGTCGGGTGTGCTATCGTTATTCTGACGTCGCTGCCCCTGCTTGTCCACGTTCTCGCGCTGAGCAACGAATATTATTCAGGTTCAGGCCCGGCGGACCTCTATCTCGCTGAAAGGGGAGGCGAGGGAGCCCGAACGGTTGAGAGCCTTCATCGTCTCCGTGTCCAGGATCCCGAAGATGGCCAGGTCCTCGCTGCTCTCGCGGTGGTCCTCAAGAGATCGGGAAGGGTCCGTGAAGCGGAGACACTCCTCGCTCAGGCCATGGAACTTACTCCTGATTCTCCCGCGGTGATCAATAACCTCGGTAATGTCCTGTTCAGCATGGGGAGAGTTGATGCCGCCATCGAGCATTATCGACAGGCCCTGAGGTACAAGGACGATTCCAGGATTCATTACAACCTCAGCCAGGCCCTCCGTGAGAACCTGCAGCTCGAAGAGGGGGAGCGCGAGTTCCGGATCGCCAACGATGCCGACCCCGAACTGGCAGGTTCACTGACGGCAGCCCAGCAGGAGGGGGGGCAGCGGATCACGGTGGACATCTACGGAGAAACCGGACATTACCTCACCAACGCCCTCACCTTGAGTGCTGAAGGCAGGAAGTGGAGGGAAGGCCTCTGGAACGGCTTTGTTCCACAGGTTCCCTTCAGCCTGTCCTGGTTCCTCTTTCCCGTTTCGGCGGTCATCCTGTTCCTGGGTGTGCCCATTGTCGACCGGCTGAACATTTCCAGGCGGTGCCGCAAGTGCAACCGGATGCATTGCCCCAAGTGCAGTCAGTCCAGTTCTGATATCCTCTGCGCCCAGTGCAGGCAGATATTCCTGGTGCGCAGCGGCGTCGATCCGGCGAGCCGGGTCAAGAAGATGATGCAGATCATAAGGTTCAACAAGAGGAGGGCGCTGGTGTCGAGCGTCACCACGATCCTGTTGCCTGGAATGGGACATATCTACCTGGGCGCCGGGTGGCAGTCCCTGGTCTTCATAACGGTCTCCACGATGTTCTGGACCAAGTGGATCTTCTGGCACGGCCTTTTCCGAAATACCACCATGCTGGAGATCCAGGTCGGGCCGACCTCCTGGGTTGTTTTCGGTTTGCTCCTGGGCCTCTTTTATCTCATCGCGTTCAAAAGCGTGGGTGACCGCCTGGAGGAGAACTGATCCCATGGCCTTGAAGGGAACTCTCAGGGACTTCGGTCTTTCGGATATCTTCCAACTCATCTCCCACCAGAGAAAGGCAGGGATCCTTTACCTCGAGGACAAGGGCAAGAGTGTGGCGGTGACCTTCGATGAAGGGAAAGTCGTCGGGGCAGAGATCGGCAGCGCAAAGACCCAGGAAAAGGAGAGGGTCGGGGATATCCTGGTCAAGTCAGGGCTCATTGATATGGGTCGGCTGGAAGAGTGTCTCCAGGAGCAGAAAAGGACATCGAAAAAACTCGGGGTGATCCTCACCGAGAAAAATTACCTTACCGAAGAGCTGTTCCGGGCCGCTCTCGCTTTCCAGATCAAGGAAACCCTTTACAAGATCTTCCAGTGGGGAAACGGTACGTACAAGTTCGATTCGGGAAAGATCTCCTACGACAAGCAGTTCATCTCGCCTCTGCCGGCGGAATATATCCTCATGGAGGCAGCGAGGATCATAGACGAATGGCCCGGAGTCCAGAACAAGGTCCCGTCCATGGAGATGGTATTCGCCAAGGTCCCGGATGCCGAGGAAAAGATCATTCGAAGTTCCCGCCCGGGCGCGGATGCCGAGGAGGAAGACGATCTCGACTTTGACATCCTGGGCGAGGAGAAACCCAGATCTTACGAATCGGACAAGATCCTTTTGTCCGGGGGCCAGGAAAAGGTGTTCGATCTGGTCAATGGCCAATTCACCGTGAGCGACGTGGCCTACCGGTCCCTGCTCGGGGACTTCGAGGCCTCCAAGGCTCTTGTGGATCTGTCCGGTTTCGGGCTGATCAAACCGGTGAAGGTTCCCGCCTCCAGGCCCAAGACGGAGGAGACCGCCAGGGAGACCAAAAAAAGAAGGGGTGTGATCGCCATGGTCTCCGGCCTTCTCTTCGCGGCAGCCCTGCTGTTCGTCCTGTTTACCCTGGCGGCGAAGACCGGCGGGAAGCTGAACCTGCTGACCCAGATCAGCTCGACCAGGACAATCATGGTTCGGCAGGCCGTGGTGAGCGCCCAGCAGCAGCGCCTGCTCCTGGCCCTCGAGACGTACCGCCTTGAGAAAGGGTCCTATCCCCTTGCGCTGGAGGATCTGGTCCAGGCCGGTTTTGTCCTGGAATCGGACATCTCATACCCCTTTTCCACTCCATACACCATTGTCTGGAGTGAAAGCCGCCCCGTGATATCCCCTCCCGGGGAGTGACATTGAAAAAAACGCTTACCCTAGATGACGAGAGACATGTCCAGGCCTTGTCGGGCGACCTCGACCGGAACCTGAAGATGATCGAGCAGATGACCGGCGTAAAGGTCGGGGTCCGCGGTGAAAAGGTCTTTTTCGAGGGTCCCGGAGAGAAGGTGAGCGAGGTTCAGCGCCTCGTGACCGACATCGTTGGAAATCTGGAGCGTGGCGTGTCCCTGTCCGGCGAAGAGATGCAGAACCTGTTCAGGCAGTCGGCCAACGGATCGAGGACCGATTACACGGAACTGGCCTCGGAATCCGTGGTGATCACGCCCCGCAAGACGGTCGTCCCCAAGAGTCTCAACCAGAAACTGTACATCGAACGGATACGGACAGACGACATCGTTTTCGGAGTGGGGCCCGCCGGGACCGGCAAGACCTACCTGGCCATGGCGTTGGCCGTCAAAACGCTCATATCCAAGGAGGTGAGCAGGATCATCCTGACCAGGCCGGCGGTGGAGGCTGGCGAAAAACTCGGGTTTTTGCCGGGTGATATGTACGAGAAGGTCAACCCTTACCTGAGACCCCTTTACGATGCCCTGTTTGAAATGCTCAGTGCGGAAAAAGCCCTGAAAATGGTCGAAAAGGGGGTCATCGAGGTGGCGCCCCTCGCCTTCATGCGAGGGCGGACGCTCAACGATTCCTTCGTTATCCTCGACGAGGCACAGAACACGACGACGGAACAGATGAAAATGTTCCTGACCAGGTTGGGTTTCGATTCCAGGACCGTCATTACAGGCGACATTACCCAGATCGATCTCCCCCATCGCGACGCTTCCGGTCTTGTGGAGGTCATGGATCTTCTCGCGGACATTCCCGGCATCAGTTTCGTGAACTTTGACGGAAGGGATGTCGTTCGACATCCTCTCGTGCAGCAGATCATCCGCGCCTACGAGAACAGGGGGATCTGAGGTGGTCTGGAACCCTTTTGCGCACATGACCGACAAAACAAAACCTGCCGGAACGGACCAGACCGGATGGCGTTCTTTCGTCAAGTGGAACCAGGATACACAGACCTCCATTCTTTTCTGGGTGACGGTTATCCTCGTCACATACCTCCTCGTGCCGGCCAAGCCGTTCAGAGCCGCCGACTACAAGGCCGGTGATATTGCCCAGAGGGATATCCGGGCCACCAGATCGTTCCTTGTGGAGGACCCGTCATCCACCCGGGCCAGGAAACTGGAGGCCGAGGCCTCGGTCCTGGCGGTGTTCGATCTTGATCCCACGCAAGCGTCCAAGATCCTGGCGAGTTTGAGGGGCTTCTTCTCCAGGATGAGGACCATGATCGAACTCCAGAAGGAGGAGGAAAGTGGTCTCATCCAGGAGGTGAGGGCGGGCGGGAAGGCTGAAAAGGCAGTCCTGCAGCAGGAACTCGACCTGTTCCGGCAGGGCGCGCAAACCGAACGCTCGGCGGCTATTGCGGCTTTTATCGACCAGCTTTCAGTCAACCTGGACCCGGACGAGATGAAGCCGCTCCTTGAGGACGGGTTCAGCGAACGAACCGAGAAGGTGATCGTGGACGCGTTCACCCCCATCCTGTCCCAGAGTATCGTTGACAACCGGGAGACGCTGCTCAGGGAGAGGGGCAAGGGAATTACCGTACGGAGCATCGATCGTCCCACGGAAGAGGTCGTTTTAGACGACTTTTCCGGGATCCTTTCGGTAGAAGCGGCCCGGACCCAGGTCAGGAAAGGCATAACATCGGTCACATGGTCGAAACAGGCGCTGCCCTTGAGACGCCTCCTCGAAAAAATGGTGGACGACCTGGTTCGCCCAAGCATGACCTACGGCCGGTCCGAGACCGAGGAGCGTCGGAAGAAGGCCGTCGGTGACACCAGCGCTGTTTACTACCAGGTCAGGAGAGGAGAGGTCATCGTAAGGGCGGGAGACCCCCTCACCGAGGAACAGATCCTGAAGATCTCGGAGCTGAAGGAACTTTCTCCAGACATGAGCCGGACATCGTTCATCCTGGGCCTGTTTCTCCTCATCTCCATCGTCACTTACGCCTGTTTCATGCTGCTGAGGGTTGTCCACCCCCAGACGGCCGGAGATGTCCGGGGCCTGTCCATCCTGGCGGTCGTCATTGTTCTGCAGGTCGCCACGATGCGGGGGGTCCTGCTCCTCTCCGAGGCGGTTACCACGACCTACACGGGGCTTTCGCAAACGACCCTGCACCTGGTGATCCCCTTTGCCCTGGGGGCCATGGTGTCCGGGACCCTTTTCCCGGTGACCGTGTCCATCGTTACGGCGGCGCTTCTCTCCATCTTTTCAGCCGTCTTTCTCGAGTGGAGCCACATTATCTTCCTCTATTCATTCCTTGGCGGTATCGTCGCCGCGTTCAGCGTCGTCCATTGCCGCCAGAGATTTTCCCTCATCCGAGCCGGGCTTGCCGTGAGCGCGGCAAATATGGGCATAGCGCTGGTGATCCTCCTCCTGGAAGGTGAGCTGTTCGCCGCCAACCCGGCGTCACAACTCCTTTCAGCGGCAGGAGGAGGGATCCTGGTGGCCCTCATCGCATCCCTCGCCATCCCCATCCTGGAATCCACCTTCAACGTGGCTTCTGACATGAAACTGATGGAGCTTGCGAACCTCAATCAGCCTGCTCTCAAGGAGATGATCCTCAAGGCACCGGGAAGTTATCACCACAGTGTGCTGGTGGGGTCCCTCGCCGAGGGCGCAGCCGAAGAGATCGGGGCCAACCCGCTCCTGGCCAGGGTTGCCGCCACCTACCACGATATCGGCAAGATGAACAAGCCCGAATACTTCGTGGAGAACCAGGAGAACAGGGACAATCGCCACGAAAAGCTGAGCCCGAGCATGAGCGCCCTCATCCTCGCATCCCACGTCAAGGAGGGAGCCGAGGTCGCAAGGGAGCATCGTCTTCCGCGGCGGGTCGTGGACATCATTACCCAGCACCACGGTACCCGGATCATCAAGTTCTTTTACAATAAAGCCAAGGAGATGGAAGATCCCTCGGTTCAGACCGTCGACGAGAGAGATTTCCGCTACCCGGGCCCCAAGCCCCAGAGCCGGGAGGCCGCCCTCATCATGCTGGCCGACGCGGTGGAAGCTGCCTCCAAGGTCCTGACCGACCCGACTCCCGCACGGATCCGGGGGCTGATCCAGAAGATCATCAACGATATTTTCATCGACGGGCAGCTTGACGAGTCGAACCTGACTCTCCGGGAACTTCACCAGATAGCGAGGAGTTTCACGAGAACGGTCACGGGGATCCTGCATCACCGTATCGATTACCCCGAGCCGCAAGGAATCACTGAAGAGCGCAAGAGGGAGAAAAAGAGAAAAGATGATCCAGTTTCTGAGTCGGAAACCGGAGATGGAGGCACACCGGAAGAGCCTGACGGAGCTGGCGTCAAGAATATTAAGCGACTTGGACAGGAGTGACGCCGAACTCAGCATCCTCGTCACCGATGACGAGGAGATCCGTTCGCTCAACAGAGCCTACCGGGGCATCGACAGCCCCACAGATGTCCTTTCTTTCTCACAGTCGGAGGGAGAGGAGATACCGGGCGGGAGCGGACTCCTGGGTGATATCGTTATTTCCCTGGACAGTGCGGTCTGCCAGGCCGTTGAGATTGGTCATCCCGTTGGCGAGGAGATGAGACGGCTCCTTGTCCACGGAGTCCTTCACCTCATCGGGTACGATCACGTGAAGGGCGGCGAAGAATCCGTGAGGATGAGGGCCGCGGAGGAAAAATACCTGTCCCTGGCGTACGAACCGGATTGAGAATTATAAGCGTTTTTCCGACAAACTTTTACGCAGCGTGTCACGGTTTCCCGACACGCTGCTAGGAACACATTAACCGGATAGATCAATAATGATAGAGTCGCAAAAAGTCCAATCCGGGACTTTTCGCTCCACGGAAAGGGAAAAG
>JARGFV010000061.1:12668-14833 GCA_029210545.1 bacterium | reverse complement strand
AGGGGCTATTGGCATGGGGAGGAAGGATAAGGAAGGGAGCCTACATGAGGGGGAGAGGGAGAATAAGGAAAGGGGCTATTGGCAGGGGGAGGAAGAATATGGAAATTGACTATAATTGGGCTCGCGAAGACAAGCATTACCCCAGTTCCTGGCCTTCAGGCCGGGGAGTGGGTCACTTCTCCCTCCTGCCCCTGTCCTCCGACTTGTCCCCCGAAGCCTTTGGCGAAGGGGGAAGCTGTTCTGCAGGCGTCAGCGAAGGGCAAACTCCCTTCTCTCTGTTTTTTATTTTCCACTTGTTCTAAAATACGCCCCTCATTCGTGAAAAACGTACCTGGAGGGCCACCGTTGAAAGCCATGAAACTCATTCTTGCAGCCATTCTTGCCCTTGGGGTCGGCTTTCCCGTGCCGGCGATCGCGGAAGCCACCAAGGTCAGGGTCTCGGCCCACGCCGCCATCCGCCAGGGGGACCTTGCCGGCGCCCAGAGTGAGGCACTGGACGAGGCCCTGCTCAAGGCCCTGGAAGAGGTTCTGGCCGGAGTGGTCCCTGAACGGACCTTTGCGGCCCTCGAACCCCTTCTTGAGGCAAGGATCTTTCCCCAGGCCCAGAACTTCATCACCAACTACCAGATCGTCAACAGGGATGTCAGCGATCTTGCCTATACGGTCCACGTTTCCGTCACTGTCGACACCGACCTGCTGCGCAAGAAACTGGCCTCCATCGGGGTTATCAAGGAGCCGGGGAGCCCACCGCTCGCGGCTGTCTTTGTTACCGTGGATGCACCCCTGGGACTGGATCATGTCAAATCACTGGGCGCCCTTGCCGACAGAACGGTATCGGCTGACCTGGACCGCTCCAACCTGGTCGTGATCCCGCCGCCGGATGACGACGATATGGGGTTCAGGGTCGTGAGGCCGCCGCAGGCGCCTGAGGCGCTGGTGTCAGGCGGTCTGGTCGCCCTCGCCGACCTGGCGGTGGGAGTGCTTTTTAAAAGGAACGGTGAAGCGGTCGTCACGGGCAGCACCATGTCCATTCCCATGTACCTTTCGATCCAGGCCGTGGATGTGGCCACGGGGACCCTGGTGGATGTCGGGCTCACGGAACTGGATGTCATGATGGGCACCCGCGATGGATCCTTGCTTTCCGACGATCCCGGCAAATCCCTGACTGTCGCCGCCGCACGCCTCACGTCGATCCTCAAGGAACGTTATCTGGCCGGAGAGACGAAGAGCGGTACGGTCCCGGTGATTTTCGAGGGGGCCCACGATGCCGGTACGGTCCGACTCGTTTTGAGTGAATTACAGTTCCGTCTGGGGGAGGGCAGCTCTATCCTCCCGGAGAGCTTCAGCGCGAACCGGTCACGTTATTCCGTCTGGACGACACGGGATCGAAACGAGGTCGTGGGGATCCTGAAGACTCTGGAAAAGGAGGGCTCCCCCTTCAAGGTCGCTAACGGGGAAGATACGGTCGTTCTCGGGATGGGTGTGGAAAAGCCGCCGGCCGGTGTGCTTGAGTTTGGTGAGGAAGTCACTTTTTACCGGAGGCTCCCGATGCCCGGCATCGAGAACCCTGACGACATCCGCAAGATCGAATTCGTGGCCTGGCAGGAAATGGAGGCAAACCACAAGGTCTCTACCGCCAACCTCGCGCCTTTCGGAATGGGTATCCTGGGAAGGATTGACCCTTCCCGAGACCTGGACATGTTCCGATTCACCCTTCCCGAGGGTGTGGACGAAATATCCGTGAGCGTGGAACAATCCGGCCCGGGAGAGGTGCGGCCGAGGGTCAGGGTCTTTACCGCCACCGGAGACCTTCTCGCGGAGCAGGTTGCCGGCAGTCGTGGGAGAAACCTTTATTTCACTGTCCCCGTCAGCAATAAGCCCATGGAACTTGTCATCTCGGTGGAGGATTTCCTCGGCCGGTACCCCTCGATGTTTCCCTATGTTCTGAAGGTTTCGATAACGAAAGACCGGGGCGCTGATGGAGACGTAAACAGTCCATCAATCAACTCGCGCCGGTTAGGCGGGAGCCGGGGTTTGGCCGCCAGAGATGTAAACCTCGAAGAGAGTTTAGGGACTCTATCTGAGTTGATGGCCTGAGAAGAGGTCGTCACAGCGCCCGTGGTGGGCGCCCGGATGGATGACTGTGGGCTGTGTCATCTATCCGT
>JARGFV010000061.1:0-12569 GCA_029210545.1 bacterium | reverse complement strand
TGAGGAAAGGGAAAACGACGCTTTTCCCTTTCCGTAGAGCCAAAGTCCCGCCCGGACTTTGGCGAGGCTATCAGTAGACGATCCCCCGGATCGTCACAGCGCCCGTGGTGGGCGCCCGGATGGATGACTGTGGGCTGTGTCATCTATCCGTGAGGAAAGGGAAAACGACGCTTTTCCCTTTCCGTAGAGCCAAAGTCCCGCCCGGACTTTGGCGAGGCTATCAGTAGATGAACCTTCCTAATGCGCTCACCATCATCAGGATCCTCCTGGTCCCCCTGTTCCTCTACAAGGTGATCCAGGGCGAAACCGTTTTCGCCATTGTGGTCTACGTGACCGCGGCCGTCACAGATGGTCTCGACGGTTTTATCGCGAAAGCCTGGAAGATGCAGACGAAGCTGGGAACGTTCCTGGATCCTCTGGCTGACAAGATCCTTGTCGCCACCTCGTACCTGACCCTGGCGGTGCTGGAGATGATACCCTTGTCGCTGGCGATCACTGTCCTGAGCAGGGATATCATCATCGCTCTGGGAAGCCTGACCATCTACCTTATGAAAGGGGACCTGACCGTCCGACCTCACCCGGTGGGAAAGGTAACGACCTTCTTCCAGTTCCTGTACATCCTTCTCGTTCTTTCAGCAGCCGTGCAGCTTTCATCACCCTGGTTCGTTCGGACCCTTGGTCCGATGGCTGTGATCACCGGGATCCTGACAGTCACCTCGGGAGCGATCTACATCCTCGACGGCTTGAGGTCCCTCGAGGAGTGATGGACTCGCAATATGGCTACCAGGAACCCTGCAGGAGACATTTTGCGAGGGTGCAAAAAATGAACCCGGTGCGCCTCCCATCCCTGGCGGCACTCATCCTGCTGCTGTGCCTGCCGGTTCAGGCAGCCTGGGCCGATGTGGTCACCGTGAGAAGCGGGATAGGGACGGCCTGGCAGCGCAACCGGGATACCAATGAAAATACACGTTACGCCTCTTTGCTGACCGAGGTGTCGTACCGTTCCCCGACCGTTGAACTGTCCCTCGACATGCCGCTGAGGTGGAATGCGGAGAAGTGGGAACTGGACAGGGATATCTGGTCCAGGGAAGGTGATCCGCTGCGGCCTGTCAAGACCTTCCTGTACAGATCCCCGACGGGTCTCTGGGAGGCGGGCCTCGAACTTCTCCACTCCTGGACACCGGGTCAGGGGTACCTGGTCCGGGGTCTTTCCGGGGCAGGGGAGACCGACTACGCTCTTCCGGGGTTCCGGTTCCGGTGGGCCGGGGAACGCACACGGATCGAGGCTGGTGTGGACCGTCCCGTCGATCCTACCGTCCAGGCCGTCGCCATCTCCTATCGCCTGTCCGACAGGGTTTTACTGAACCTTGAAGGAGCGCTGGATCCGGGAGCCCCCCTGTCCTTTGCGGGGACCTTCGAGAACGGCCGACCCAAAACCGATGACACGGATCCTGTTGCCGGAAGTGCCGCAGGGCTGGAACTGGTGCTCCGGGAAGGGCGCTCCATGGATATCTCAGGGGGCGGGCACGTCGGGAAGCTGGGGGATGGGGCCGAGGGGGTGGGCGGCGACCTTTCGGTTTCCGTCGACTTTTCGTCCTACTATCGCAACCGGCTTCAGGTGAAGGTCGCATCGATCCAGTGCCGCGGCGGCTACGTTCCGGCCTGGTTCGACGGTATCTATCCTGTCCAGCGCTGGGGGGTCGACGGGCAGCCCCTGCTGGCTCTTTACCCTCTGGATGGGACGGCTCCCGACCGGCAATTGGACTCGATGGAAATACGGTATGACCTCGGCGAACTATTCAGCCTCAAGGGCGGGATCGAACGGTTCGACGATAATTCCATGAGCAGGGCACGTTTCGATATCGGTTTGCGGGAAGAATCCGGACGGGGGCTCGAAGCGACCATAATGAGCCGGGTGGATGGTCCCGACGGCGTACTGTTCGCCGTGGATTCCAACCTCTACAGTTCAGCGAGCGCTCTTTATGACCTTTCCCCCCATCTCCTTCTGAAGCTGACTTTCACGCACTCCTGGGCTTTCGATGAGGAACTGGCGGGCCTTGATCCCCTCGACCCCCTTGCGGGCCTCGTTCCCCTCAACTCCGCCGTGCTGGGACTGATGTACGGCATTTCATTCTGACCTCGATGGTCAGAATGAAATGAGTGGATAGTATCCAGTAGTAAGAATTCAGTAACGAAGCCACACATATTCCTGCTGGGAAGAACTATGGAAAAACCAGGCTTAATCTGGCTACTGAGTACTGAATACAGTCAAGCTTTAAGTAACCTGTTTGACCACTTGCTTAAACTGACGAACAGCTTGACAATCTGCCCTCCAGTTGTTAGTTAAATTCCCTGTTCTGTAGGCACGTAGCTCAGTGGGAGAGCACTGCCTTGACGCGGCAGGGGTCGGCGGTTCAATCCCGCCCGTGCCTACCACGCTCTCCTCAAACCATGGCATCCCGATAACTTGAGATTGGGATGCCTTTTTGTTTACAGTTCACGGTATACGGTTTACAGTCAGACCGCAAAACCGTTTGACGATCTGAAATACTGTGAACTGTGAACTGATAACCGGAAACTGCTACCGGAGGTAACACCCTTGAAGATCACATTTCCAGACGGGACCAGCCGGGATTACGACAAAGGAACGACCCTCGCCCAGATCGCCCAGTCCATCGGATCGCGGCTCGCCCGTGAGTCTGTCGCCGCTTCGGTCAACGGGGTTCTCGTGGACATGAACACCCCGGTGGACGAGGATTCCGAGGTCCGGTTCGTGACCTTCAGGGATGAGGAAGGTGCCGACGTCTTCCGGCACAGCTCTTCCCACGTCATGGCCCAGGCGGTCAAAAAACTTTACCCCGACGCGGCCCTGGCTATCGGTCCCTCTATCGAGGACGGCTTTTACTATGACATCGATCTGTCCGAAAGCATCAACGACGACGATCTGAGACGGATCGAAGAGGAAATGGCAAAGATCGTTTCCGAGAAGATCCCCTTTACCCGGGAAGTGCTGCCCAGGGACAGGGCCATCGCGCTTTTCCGGGGGCTCGGCGAGACCTACAAGGTCGAAATGATCAACGAACTTCCGGACGACACCGTCTCCATTTACCGGCAGGGGGATTTCGTTGACATGTGCCGCGGACCACATGTTCCCGACACAGGGTACGTCAAGGCTTTCAAGCTCCTCCATACCGCCGGGGCCTATTGGCGCGGAAATGAGCATAACAAGATGCTCCAGCGGCTCTACGGGACTTCCTGGTCGGACAGGAAGGACCTCAAGGCGTACATTGAGCGCCTGGAGGAGGCCAGGAAGCGCGATCACAGGAAGCTGGGAAGGGAACTGGGCCTTTTCAGCATCGAGGAGGAGGCCGGACCCGGACTCGTTATCTGGCATCCCCGGGGAGCCCTGTTGCGCACCATCCTGGAAGATTTCGAAAAGAGGGAGCACCTGAAGAGGGGGTACCATATCGTCATGGGCCCGCAGCTTCTCAAGGCCGACCTGTGGAAAAAATCCGGTCACTGGGACAACTATCGCGAGAACATGTACTTCACAGAGGTGGAAGGGGTCCAGTACGGTATCAAACCGATGAACTGCGTGGCCCACATGCTCATCTACAAGTCCTCCATCCGCAGTTACAGGGACCTTCCCCTGAGATATTTCGAGCTGGGTACAGTCTATCGGCATGAAAAATCGGGCGTCCTTCACGGCCTTCTTCGCGTGCGCGGGTTCACACAGGACGACGCTCACATCCTGTGCACGCCGGACCAGCTCAACTCGGAGATCCGGGGGGTCATCACCTTTATCAAGGACGTCATGGCGGTGTTCGGGTTCGAGTACGAGATGGAGATATCGACCCGTCCTGAAAAGTCCATCGGTTCCGGGGAGGATTGGGACCGCGCCACCGGAGCCCTCAAGCAGGCCCTTGACGATGAGGGGATCGGGTACAAGATCAACGAGGGAGACGGAGCCTTTTACGGCCCCAAGATCGACGTCATCCTCAAGGACGCCATCGGGCGCATGTGGCAGTGCGCCACCGTGCAATGCGACTTCGCCCTTCCTGAAAGGTTCGAACTCGAGTTCGTGGGGGCCGATGGGGAGCGTCACAGGCCCATCATGCTTCACCGGGTCATCCTCGGCTCCATCGACAGGTTCCTGGGAGTGCTTATCGAGCACTACGCGGGCGCTTTCCCTGCCTGGCTGGCACCGGTCCAGGTCAAGTTATTGACAATAACCGACAGGAGTGCTAACTATGCTCGTTCCGTGGCGGAAACGTTGCGGGAAGAGGGTTTCCGGGTTGAACTCGACCTCCGAAATGAGAAGATCGGGTACAAGATCAGGGAAACACAACTCGAAAAAGTACCGTACATGCTTGTTATAGGGGATAAGGAAGTCGATACCGGTGCGGTTGCAGTTCGCCACCGGGAAGACGGCGACAGGGGAGTTTTGTCCCTTGACAAGTTTATTGAAGGGGTGAGGAGCGAAATGGCCCCCCCCGTCATCAAGCGCAAGGAGGATCGAAATAGGAGCTGACAAGAAGGTAGCTGTCAACCGGATGATCACCGCCCGGCAGCTCAGGGTTATCGGGGCCGATGGTGAGCAGTTGGGCATCATGGAGAAACATAACGCCATTGCGGCGGCTGAGGATCTCGGGCTCGACCTGGTTGAGGTTGCGCCCACATCCGATCCTCCGGTTTGCCGGATCATGGATTACGGAAAGTTCAAGTACGAACAGAGCAAGAAAGCCCAGGTTTCCAAGAAAAAGCAGAAGATCATTCAGGTCAAGGAGATCAAGGTCCGCCCCAAGACCGACAGCCACGATCTCGAGACCAAGGCAAAACACGCGAGAAAGTTCCTGAGCGAAGGGAACAAGATAAAGGTGACTGTCCGGTTCAGGGGCCGGGAGATCGTGCACACCGACAGGGGTTATCTGATACTGAACAAGTTCATGGAGCTGCTCCAGGACGTCGCCTCGGTGGAATCGCCCGCAAAGATGGAGGGGCGCAACATGATCATGGTGCTGACTGGCAGCGCTCAGCAGCAGGGATAACAGAGAACGGAGAACGAGATGCCCAAGATCAAGACCAACAGGGGTGCGGCCAAGCGCTTCGGCAAGACCGGTAGCGGAAAGCTCAAGAGACGCCGGGCGTACCACAGCCACATCCTCACGAGCAAGAACCAGAAACGAAAGAGACGGCTGCGGGAAGGTACCCTTGTCAGCGGCGTCGATGCGAAAAATATCAGAAAACTGATCCCCTATATATGAAAATCTGACAAGAGATTTCCGCAGATTTTTATATATCTAAAGGAGCAACAGGATGCCCAGAGTAAAAAGGGCGGTTCACGCCAGGAAAAAGAGAAATAGTACCCTTGCCATGGCGAAGGGCCACCGCGGAGGCAGAAAAAACCTCATCAGCCAGGCCCGGATGTCGGTGGAAAAGGCCCTCAGCTATGCCTACCGGGACCGGCGCACCCGGAAGCGTGATTTCCGCCGTCTATGGATCGTGCGGATCAACGCCGCGGCGAGGAATCACGGCCTGTCCTACAGCCAGTTCATCAACGGTTTGAGCAGGGCCGGCGTCGACCTGGACCGTAAGGTCCTTTCCGACATCGCGATCTACGACGACGTGGCTTTTGCCGAGCTCGTCAAGGTCGCATCCGTCAGCCTGCAGGAGAGCGCCTGATACCGGGATGAAACAGGTCGCTGTCATAGGGTTGGGCCGGTTCGGGATGAGTGTTGCCGAGAGCCTCTCTGAAAACCGGTGCCAGGTCCTCGCCATCGACAATGACATGGTTAAGGTGAAGCAAGCCCAGACCTTCGTCACCCAGGCTGTTCAGCTCGACGCCAGGGAAGCGGATGCCCTCAAGGCGGTAGGTGTGGCCGAAATGGACCAGGCTGTTGTGGCCATCGGCTCCATGCTTGAGTCGAGCATGCTTGCGACCATGGTCCTGAAGGAAATCGGGGTCAAGTACGTCGTGGCCAAGGCCGTGACGAAACTGCACGGCAGGTTCCTGGAGAAGGTCGGGGCGGACAGTGTGGTCTACCCGGAGATGGACAGCGGCCGGCAACTGGGCCGCCACCTCGCAAAACCCAACATCCTTGAGCAGGTCGAGTTCGGTGCCGACCACGGGGTGTTCGAGATCGTAGCGCCGGAAACGTGGGTTGGAAAGACCCTGGCCGAACTTTCCGTTCGGGGGAAATACGGGGTATCGGTGCTGGCAATCAAGACCGCCCCTGAAAACGCGGGGAGCGGGGTGACCTACGAGATGAACATCTCGCCCCTCGCAACGACGGTGATCTCCGGAAAAGACATCCTGCTCGTCCTCGGTCACGGGGATGATGTGGAAAAAATAGCCAAATAGCAAAAGCGATGAAGGAGAGTGGTCCTTTCTGAAGTCCGTGCCAGAGAGGGGGAGCCAGAGGCTGAAAGCTTCCCCGGCGGCAGGAGACGACCTTTCACTCCCGAGCTTCCTGTCTGAAACGGCGCCATGTCGCGGGTAGGGCAGGACGGCGGCTCACCGTTAACCGGGCCGGGCGAAAGAGACTACTGACAGGGTCGCAAATAATCCAGCCGGGATTTTTTGCTCCACGGAAAGCGAAAGCGTCCTTTCCGCTTTCCTCACGGATCAAGATACGTTGATTTTGATCCGGGCACTCCACGCGGGGTGCGGGGACCGCCTTATCGAAGTTTCTGACTGTCGCCCACCGAGTGCTCCTGCAAAGCGGGGGAACCGGGGTGGTAACGCGGAAATGATTCCGTCCCCATGGGGCGGAATTTTTGTTTTTGGAGGTAGTGAATAGTGAAGCGAGAGCAGTGAATCGTGAACGGTGAAGCGTGAACCGTGAACCGTGAACCGTGAAGAGAACCAGATGCGGAGTGATACCGATGAAACAGCAAGTCGTTCAGATTGTCGAAGAAGCAAAAAAGGCCCTCGCAGGCGCCAATTCCGTCAAGGAACTCGACGAAGCCCGTGTCCGGTTTCTCGGGAAAAAGGGTGTGCTGACTGTCCTCCTCAAGAACCTCGGCACCCTGCCGCCGGACCAGCGTCCTGCGGCAGGTCAGTTGGTCAACCAGGCCAGAAAGGTCATCGAGGATCTCCTGGCTGACAGGACGCAGGCCGTTAAAATCCGGGAGCGGGAGCGAACGGTGCAAAGCCAGCTTCTCGACATCTCCCTCCCCGGTGTCCGGTATTCCAGGGGCCATCGTCACCCGGTGACGCAGGTGATGGGAAAAGTCCTGGATATTTTCCGCGGATTGGGGTTTTCGGTCCGCACCGGGCCGGAGGTGGAGAAGGATTACTACAACTTCGAGGCCCTCAACATGCCCAAGGATCACCCTGCGAGGGACATGCAGGACACCTTTTATATCGACGAGGATACGGTCCTGAGAACCCACACCTCTCCGGTGCAGATCAGGACCATGGAGCTGGAAAAACCGCCGCTGCGCATCGTTTCCCCAGGGAGGGTATACCGGCATGACTACGACGTGAGCCACTCGCCCATGTTCCACCAGGTGGAAGGGTTCATGGTGGATGAGGGGATCGCCTTCAGCGACCTCAAGGGGGTCCTGGCGGAGTTCATCCACCAGTTCTTCGGGGACGTACCCGTTCGGTTCAGGCCCAGCTTTTTCCCTTTCACAGAGCCCAGCGCCGAGGTGGACATGGGTTGCGTGATGTGCCGTGGCAAAGGATGCCGCGTCTGCTCCGGTACGGGGTGGATCGAGATCCTGGGAAGCGGAATGATCGATCCGGAGGTGTTCCGCTTTGTGGGGCACGATTCGGAGAGATATTCCGGTTTCGCCTTCGGGATCGGCATGGAGCGGGTCGCCATGCTCCACTTCGGCATCGACGACATCAGGCTGCTGTTTGAGAACGACATCCGGTTTCTGAAGCAGTTTTGAACTGGCTGGGAAATCCAAGTTCACGGTGAACAGTTCACGGTGAACAGTACATCCAAATTTTTTAAACTGTTTATTTACAGAATCGCACGTAAATAACGTGATTTAAAATATTAACTACCGTTTGTCTGTAAATGTGGTGTTAAGGTTCATCAGAAAATAGTGTTGGACTATAAACCGTAAACAGTGAACTGAAAACTCAAACCATGAGGTTTGCCCATGAAGATCAATATCGACTGGCTCAGCGATTACTTCGAGATCCGTGAAACGCCGCAGGAGCTTGCCGACGCCTTGACCATGGCTGGACTGGAGGTCGAGGGAGTCGAGGAGGTTTCGGGGCAGACAGTGCTGGAGGTCGGCGTGACCCCCAACAGGCCCGACTGGCTGTGTCACCTGGGAGTCGCCAGGGAGGCGGCAGCCATTTTCGGCAGGAAATTGACCCTGCCGGAAACCAGGGTCACCGAATCCGGGCCCGACGTACAGGCTCTGACCTCCATCGACATCGAGGACCCGGAAGGATGCCCTCGATACAGCGGCAGGGTGATGCTTGGCATTACAATGGGTGCGGCACCGAAGGTGATACGGGAGAGGCTCGAGTCCATCGGGGTCCGGTCCATCTCCAACGTGGTGGATGCCACTAACTACGTCATGATGGAGTTGGGACAGCCGCTTCACGCCTTCGATTACAACCGCCTGGCGGAGAACAGGATCGCCGTCAGGAGGGCTTTGCAGGGCGAGGTCCTGGAGACCCTCGACGGGCAGAAGAGGGAACTGGACAGTTCGGATCTCCTCATCTGCGACGGATTGGGGCCTGTCGCCCTGGCAGGTATCATGGGCGGGTTCAACTCCGAGGTCATGGGCAGCACCACGGACCTTCTGCTGGAAAGCGCCTGCTTCGATCCGCCCATGATCCGCCGGAGTGCCCGGCGGTTGGGACTTTCCACCGAGGCCTCCTACAGGTTCGAGAGGGGGTCAGACCCCTCCGGGACGGTGAGGGCCGTCGACCGTCTCGCTTACCTGATCCACCAGTGGGCCGGTGGGGAGGTCTGCCAGGGGACCTGGGACGCTCACCCAAGGCCGGAGGAAAAGCGATCGGTTCCTTTCCGGATGAAAAGGGTCAGCGCCTTCCTGGGCGTCGAAGTGCCGGAAGATGAGACTGTTTCTGCCCTTGAGAAGCTGGAACTTGCGCCCGCAAAAGGGAAGGACGGCACCTGGTCGGTGACCGTACCCGGTTTTCGGAGGGACGTGTCGAGGGAAGAGGATGTCATCGAGGAAGTGGCGCGCCTCTTCGGCTACGACCGCATACCTGTAACAATGCCGGTGGGACGTACCGTTCCCGTCAAGACCGATCCTTTGGATTCCCTGCAGGCCGGTGTGAGGGTTTCCCTGGAGGGTCTCGATTTTTCCGAGGCGATCACCTACAGTTTCATCTCGCTCGAGGAGATCGACGAACTCGGTCTCGGGGGCGGCCCCGATCCTGTGGCCCTGATGAACCCCATTTCGGAAGATATGACTGTCATGCGGCCGAGCATCCTGCCCGGGATCCTCAAAGCGCTTAAGACCAACCTCAGCCACAGGGTGGAGGAAGTGAGACTGTACGAAACGGGCCGGGTTTTTCTCCCTTGTCCGGATTGCGAACTGCCGGAGGAAAGGCTGAGGGTCGCTGGTGTGATGACCGGGGACAGAAGCCGGAAAAGCTGGTACCGGGAGCGGACAGAGGGTGACTTCTTCGATGTGAAAGGCGTTGTCGAATCCCTTCTCGACTCCCTCGGGATCAGGGATGCCCGGTTCACGGAGATCCAGATCCCTTACCTGCAGCCGGGACAAGGGGCCTGGGTCATGGCAGGCGAGGCCTCCCTGGGAGTGGTCGGAACCATCCACCCCGGCCTCAAGGAGCGGTACCGGATCAAGGGGTGGGCCGGTGTGTTCGAACTGGACCTCCATCACCTCGTCGCGGTGGATACGAAGCGCACTTATGTTCCCATCCCCCAGTACCCGGGGGTCCTCAGGGACCTGGCGGTCGTGGTGCCCAAGGATGTGGAGCATATGAAGGTATCGTCCAGGATTCTTCAGGAAGGGAAAAACCTCGGCAAGGTCGATCTTTTTGACCTTTATGAGGGAAAGGGTATTCCGGAAGACCACAAAAGCCTGGCCTACTCGCTTACCTACCAGAGCGCTGAACGGACCCTTACGGACGATGAAGTGGACGGCAACCTCGACGTGATCGTGAAGGCACTGGAAAAGGAGTTCGGGGCCAGGCTTCGCTGAACCGGTTTATTCAGCGAAGCCTGGAGTGTAAAGTGCAGTGTGTAGAGTGCAGAGTAAGGACCGCGACCTCTTCCTGATATTGAATAAATGTATTTCTTCTGCACCACGCACCTTGCACTCTGGACTTGAAAATGATGACTGTGTTCATCCTTTTTCCCCTTGACGAAAAACCTCTTCACCCCTTAAACTACAAACTCTTGAAATTGAAGGGATTTGTTCACTGATGAGAAGGAGTGCGAGATGACCAAGGCCGATATCGTTGAGGTGGTTCACAACAGGACGGGGTTCTCCAAGAAGGAGTCATCAGAGGCGGTGGAAATGATCCTCGAGATTCTCAAGGAGGATCTCGAGAAGGGTGAAAAGGTCAAGCTTTCCGGTTTCGGTAATTTCGTCATCAGGCAAAAGGATGTCAGGAAGGGAAGGAATCCCAAGACCGGTGAGGAGATGGAGATCACGGCCAGAAGGGTCCTTACCTTCAAGCCGAGCCAGAAGCTCAAGGATCACATTAACGGGGGCTGATCCGCCGCATGCTCATCCGTTCCAGCGCGGACGCCCCGGGGCCACGGACCGCTTTGACGAATACTGTCGACATCCCCGACAAGCTCTTTTTCAAGATCGGTGAGGTGAGCCGGCTCACCGGCATAAAGTCCCACGTGCTGCGGTACTGGGAAAGCGAATTTCCCATGCTCAATCCCCCCAAGAACAGGGCAGCACAGCGCGTTTACCGCAAAAAGGACATCGAGTCCATCCTGCTCATCAAGACACTTCTTTACGACGAGAATTACACCATATCAGGCGCCCGCAAGCGTATGCGCGAGATGCGCAGCGAGGAAAAGGCGCGTGGACAGATGGACCTCTTCACGGGGGGCGGCGTGGACCGCAAGAAGATCCAGGTGGCCATCGACGACCTCGAGCGGGCCTTGAGGATGATCACGGGGAACGTCTGAAGAGAAGTGAATCGTGAACCGTGAAACCTGAGCGACGAAATATCCACAACCCAAAACATGTAACTCCAGGTGCGATAGCGCCTGGAATCCAAAGTCCAATGTAAATCCACACCAATTCTCAATTCGCAAACCTCTTTCCTCAATCCTAAATCCTCATTCCTCCAAACCTGACAACCGTAATTCCTAAATTGACAACTCTGTAAAATCTGGTATATTCGTTGTGAATATTGTGACTATTGTCAGACTTAACCGTGAGGTGACAACTCATGAATCCTAAAATCAAGGTCAAGCAGAACTACACCCCCAACGATGTCGGGGCGCTGCTGGGAGTCCATCATAATACCATCAAGAACTGGATCAAGAGCAAGAACGTGGTGGCTTTCCAGACAGTGGGGGGCCACTACCGCGTTCCGAGGCGCGAGGTTGTTCGTCTCATCAAGAACCGCGGCCTGTCAGTGCCCGAGGAACTCCAGGGCCCCATGGGGCTCGTGTACGTGGTGGACGACGACGAACTCATCCGCAGGGCCATGGATGACGCCCTTTCAGTCGATTACGAGGTTTATACATTCAACAACGGGTTCGAGGCGCTCATGCAGATCGGGCGGCTCAAGCCGGACCTCCTGGTCCTCGACATCTATATGCCCGGTATCGACGGGTTCGCCATGGTCAGGAAACTGCGCCAGGATGACAAGCTGGCCAACCTGAGGGTGATCGGCATGTCAGGCAAGGTCGTCAGCCAGGAAGATGCCCGCAAGGCCGGCTTCGACGAGTTCTACGAGAAGAAGCAGGGGTTGAAGATCATCGTCGATGCGGTGAAAGGGTACCTTGGAACAGGACGCTGACGCGTCTCTTCCAAGTTAAGTTTACGGTTTACAGTTCACGGTTTTCAGTTTCAAGCAAATCGTTCTTGGGTCCGTATGGCCCCTTTTTTCTTGCCGGCCGGTTGTCATCGCGAGGCCGAAGGTGCGCCGAAGCAATCCCGGAAATGCTGGAATAAAATACGAACTCCGCGTCTCCGCGCCCCGTGTCTCGAGTGGAATCGCGGACCCTGAAACTTATCAGCCATGGGGTTGCTTGAAATCTTGACTTAGTGGCCCATGGTTGGTAAGTTTCCCAGTCTTATTACGGGGCGTAGCGCAGTCTGGTAGCGCACCTGAATGGGGTTCAGGTGGTCGGAGGTTCAAATCCTCTCGCCCCGACCATATAAAAAAACTGGGCCGCGGTTTCGATCGTGGCCCCGTTTTTTTATATCTGGTTGCGGATGACGAACAGGTCTCTTCCCGACCACCTGAAAAGTGGTGGTTGGAGGCTTGGGGGGCCGAAGCCGGATATATATCAAGGTCCATCCTGATAGTCATGGACGTTGCTCGGCGTAGGCTCCTTCAAATCCTCTCGCCCCGACCATATAAAAAAACTGGGCCGCGGTTTCGATCGTGGCCCCGTTTTTTTATATCTGGT
>JARGFV010000060.1 GCA_029210545.1 bacterium | reverse complement strand
TTTAGTATTCCGCACAAGCGAACGACTCAGCAACGCCGCCGGAACGGAAAAGAACCTCGTGAATAGTCCGGGCTAGATGTGTTGAGGAAAGGGACTAAGGAGGTTAATATGAAAAGCTTTCAGCAGATAGCTGAAGAACCTTTTCACTTTCCACTGAACGCAACGGGAGGAGTGTTGCTTTGACCCAGGACCCCAAACAGATAGAGCGGTACAGGGGAATCGTCAAGTTTCTCGACAACGTCATCAAGAACATCGCCCTCTATCCGGCACAGCACCCTTCCGTTCAGGGGGTTGCCAAGCGTATTCACGACCTTCTCGGCGAGGTCTTCGAGGGCAGGGACGAGGTCCTCATCGGCGTGATCAACGGGGTCCTGTACGTGGAAGACTACCTGTTCTACGAGTCTACCCCTTACTCCGAGAGCTTTCTGAAGATCATGAGCGGCTTTGGCATCGACGATCTTCTCATCACCCGCGGCGTAACGGTTGAACAAATCCTCAAGCTGGCCGATATCCTCAAGCTCAAGGAACACGACAAGGACCTGTTCCTGAAAAAGTGTGAGGAGGAGGGGCTGACGAACATCGGCCTGAAGAGTTTCACCATGGGACGGGAAGACGCCGACCTGCCTGCGCGGAGCCTCGAGACCTACCGGGACGCCATCACCACCATGAACGGGTTCTTCGATGAGGTTGGCGCCGGGCGGCTTCCCCCTTTAAGAGAAGCGGAAACCATGGTGGAAGGGTTCATGGAAAAACTGTCCACCAACAAGTCCCTGCTCATGCTTCTGTCGAGTCTTAAGGGGTACGATGCCTACACTTACCAGCATTGTGTCAACGTGGGGATCCTGTCCCTGCTGCTGGCGGAAAAGGAGGGGCTCGACGAGAAGAAGATAAAATGGGCAGCCCTGGCCGGCATGATGCATGACATCGGTAAGGTCAGGATCCCCGGCACCATCCTCAACAAGCCGGGCGGGCTGACCCTGAGGGAGTGGGAGGCCATCAAGTCCCATCCTGTCCATTCGGCCGAGGTCATCCGGGGGATGGGGGGAGCGGACGTCCTGGTACATGCGGTGGAAGGGCACCATATGCACTACGACGGGGGCGGGTACCCGGTCCTGAGGGAGACTGACGGCCCCACGGTTCTCGCCAGGCTGGTGTCGGTGGTGGATGCCTATGACGCCATTACCACGGTGCGGTCCTACAAGAAGCCCATGACCCCTGTCGAGGCCATGACATTCCTGGAAAAGGGGCGGGGAACCAGGTTCGATCCCTACCACGTGGACGCCTTCCTGTCGATGGTGGGCGCTTACCCGCCCGGAGCAATGGTGAGGCTTTCGAGCAACGAGATAGGGGTGGTGGTCCAGGCGGGGGGAAAACCGGGAAAGCCCGCGGTGAAGATGATCGTCGACGGGAAGGGGAAACCGTTCTCCGAGCCGTGGGAGCTGGACCTGGACGGCCCCGAGTCACAGGGACGCGTGGTGGCAGCCGTTATCGATCCCGCATTGCACGGCCTGCGCGCGGAACACGCATTCCCGTAGGTGCGTGAAGGGTGTGTGCGTGGATGCGAGGTTCTTGGGGTTTTCGCGTGAATTGTTAATGTTTGTACGTCCGGATGATCTTACGCTTAATGCACGTACGCTCTACGGACGCACGGGTCAGACAGCAGGTCTGAGATTCCCCAGCGCTTCGGCGACGCGGGCGCGCAGGAACGGGTCCCCGGTTTCTGCCAGAACCTTGATCAGGTAAGGTTCGGCCCTGGGATCGCCGTTGCGGCCGAGACCCTCCGCCGCAACACCGGCGGTTTCCGTGTCCTGGAAATTTAAAAAGGGCAGGATGAACTCGGTGACCTTGGGATCACGGTAGTATGACAGGGTCTCGATGACGACCTGGACAACCGAGATGTCCGGATCTTCAAGGGCTCCGAGGAGGGGGACGAGGGCGCGCCCGGGAAGGTTGATCTGGGCTGCCTTCACAGCGGCGACACGGATATCGGGTTCAGGGTCCTGGAGATGCCTCAGCATGGCATTCACCGATTCGTCGGTACCCAGGAACCCCAGGAAATGGATGGCCCTGATGCGGCCGGGCTTCTCCCCACCGGAAGCGGTCTCGATGATATCGGCAAGCCTTTCGAGCCCCTCCACACGGTCCAGGGCCCGGGAGGCCGCTGCGCGGACCATTTCCTCAGGATCCTGGAGAGCTTTTGTGAGCGCTTGTTTTCGATCTGGCAGGGACATGTCCTTTCCCTTCGGATGGCAGGTAATAGTTGATGACCTCGTAAAAAGTCCCGCCAGGACTTTTTGCGACCCTATCAATAGCTGATTATGGTGACAAGGAGGACTTTGTGTCAAGGACCCACAGACTTTCATCTCCGAAAGGTTCTTTGCTGGCCGGGCTGCTGCTGGCTCTTTTCCTCGCGATCCCCACGGGGGCCTGGGCTGCTGGGGACGCCGCGGCTCCCGAGACCGGCGACTGGCTGATTCGACACCTGTCTGCCGAACCGGCCACGTTAAACCCGGTGACGGCCACCGACGTCTACGAGGGCAGCGTCAACGGCTACATTTACGAGAGCCTCCTTGAAAGGGACAACCGGACTCTGGATCTCGTCCCCCTGCTGGCCGAGACGTTCGAGATATCTCCCGACCGGTTGAGCTACCTGTTCACCCTCCGGGACGGGGTCACCTGGCAGAACGGACAGCCCCTCACTTCCGGGGACGTTACCTACACCTTCGACCGTATCGTGGATCCCGGCGTGGACAGTCCCCACCTGAAAAGCTATTTCAAGGATCTGGTCAAGGTCGAGGCCCTCGACGGCAGAACGGTGAGGTTCACCTTTTCAAAACCGTACTTCAAATCGCTGGAGATGATCGGCGGCCAGTCGATCATCCCGAAACATCTTTTTTCCAAGGGTGATTTCAACACCCACCCAACGGGACGGGCTCCCCTGGGTACGGGTCCCTACCGGTTCGTCAAGTGGGACACCGGCAAGGAGATCGTCCTCGAGAAAAACGATGCCTACTGGGGAGAAAAGCCCAACCTGGGCAGGATCGTCTTCAAGATCATCACTGACGACAACGCAGCCCTGAATGTTCTCAAAAGCGGTGAGATGGATCTCATGGCCCTGAATCCCATCCAGTGGGTGAGACAGACCGAAACCAGGAAGTTCAAGAGGATGTTCGACAAGCACAAGTACTACCTGCCCGGCTACCGCTACATCGGGTGGAATTCCCGGCGGCCGTTTTTCGAGGATCGAATGGTGAGGCGGGCCCTGACCATGCTGGTGGACCGGGAAGCGATCCTGGAAAACCTTCTCTTCGGTTTTGGCAACATCGTAACCGGCAGCTTTTTTTACGAGGGCCCCGACTACGACAAGGCCATTGAACCCTGGCCCTATGACCCGAAGGCCGCCGCGGCCCTGCTGGATGAGGCGGGGTGGGTGGACACTGACGATGACGGGGTCCGCGACAAGGACGGCGTCCCTTTCCGTTTCGAATTTTCCATCGTTTCGGGTGTCCAGTTCCACGAGCAGCTTTCCACCGTCCTGAAGGAAGAGTTTTCCAAGGTCGGCATCGAGATGACGATCCGCCCCCTCGAGTGGGCCCTTTTCACCCAGGTGCTGGACGACAGGACCTACGATGCCGTCACCCTTGGGTGGAGCCTGCCCGTCGAGGCGGACCCTTACCAGGTGTGGCACTCCAGCCAGGTGGAAAGTGGGTCCAACCACGTCGGGTTCAGCAACAGGGAGGCGGACAGGATCATCGAAGAGGCCAGGGTCACCTTCGACAAGGAAGCACGGGTCAAGCTCTACCGGCGGTTCCACCGGATCCTCCACGAGGAGCAGCCCTACACCTTCCTTTTCGTTGGCGAGAGCCTGGTGGCCATCGACCGCCGTTTCGAGAACGTCAACATCTACCCGCTGGGCATCGACACCACAGAGTGGTGGGTGCCGGCCAGGAATCAGCGGTTCAAGTAGGTGCGTTGGTGCGTAAAGCGTTGGTGCGTAAAAACTTTTTATTCATGGTCTGTGCGTACATCAAAAAGGCGAAGCCTCAGAATCCTGAATTTTCGCCATCACGCAAGTACGCTCCACGCACACACGAGGTAACCGCATGAACCTTCGCGAATACCTCATACGGCGGCTGCTGCTCATCATCCCCACCTTCCTGGGGATCACCCTCATCACTTTCCTGGTGATCCAGCTGGCTCCCGGCGATCCGGCGGCCATGAAGCTGCGCATGGGGGATCAGGGGATGATGGGCGATGAGGTCACCCTGCAGATCGTGGAGCAGACGAAGAAACTTTACGGTCTCGACAAGCCCATCTGGACCCGTTACGGGATCTGGATCAAAAGGATCGTCACCCTCGACTTCGGGACCTCCTACAAGGATCACCGGCCGGTCTTCGACAAGATCGCGGAGCGGCTCCCCGTTACGGTGGAGCTCAACCTCATCTCCATCTTCCTCGTCTATCTCATCGCGATCCCTATCGGAGTTTTCTCGGCTGTGAAGCAGGGCACCATGGGCGACCGGATGAGCACCATTGCCCTCTTTATCCTCTATTCTCTCCCCAACTTCTGGGTGGCGGCTCTTCTCATCATGTTCCTCGGTGGAGGGGACTTCCTGGACTGGTTCCCGGTCTACGGGATCACCTCGACAGGCATGGAGAGCCAGCCGTTCCTGGCCAGGCTTTTCGACCACTTCTGGCACCTCGTCCTCCCCGTGTTCTGCCTGACCTATGGCGGGTTTGCGGCCCTTTCCCGATACCAGCGGGCCAGCATGCTGGAGGTGATCCGCCAGGATTATATCCGCACTGCCCGGGCCAAGGGCCTGCCGGAAAAGCTCGTCATCTTCAAGCACGCCATGCGCAACTCGCTTATTCCCATCATCACTCTCATGGGGTACCTCCTGCCCGCCATGTTCGGCGGCAGCGTCATCATCGAGAGCATCTTTTCCATCCCCGGCATGGGGCAGCTCGGTTTCGAAGCTGTCCTGTCCAGGGATTACCCGGTGGTGCTGGCCATCGCCACCATCTCGGCTTTTCTCACCCTCTTCGGCATCCTGGTGTCGGATCTGCTTTACGTCTGGGTAGATCCCCGCATCAGCTACGAGTCGTGACCCCCTCTTGATATCATGAACCCGGGAGTGAAAAAACAGAGCTACACGAGACTGGTCTGGGCCCAGTACCGGCGCGATCCGGTAGCCATCGCGGGACTGGTTTTTGTTCTCATCCTGTTCGTCATCGCCCTGGCGGCGCCCTTTATCGCCGGCAGCCGTCCCATAGCGGCGGTGGTGGGCGGCGATCTCCTTTTCCCCTCGGTCTCCAAAAAAGCGGATCGGGCGTTCAACCGGGCCGGCGAGGAGGATCGGGGCTGGGCTCTTTATCCGCCCATCCGCTATGGGCCCACCGAGATCAACCTTGCCGAAAACCTCATGCCTCCGGGAGCGGACCACCTCCTCGGTACGGACGATCGCGGCAGGGACGTCATGGCCCGCATGGTCCACGGTTCGAGGGTCTCTCTTTCGGTGGGTTTCGTGGCGGTGTCCATATACATCTTCATCGGTGTCTTTCTGGGAGCCCTGGCCGGGTATTTCGGGGGGAAGATGGATGCTGTCATCAGCCGTGCCATCGAGGTGATGATGTGCTTTCCAACCTTTTTTCTCATCCTCACCGTCCTCGCGTTCCTGAAACCGAGCATCTACAACATCATGGTGATCATCGGAGTGACAGGCTGGCCTGGTGTGGCGCGCCTCGTAAGGGGAGAGTTTCTCAAGCAGCGTCAGCTGGATTACGTGATCGCCGCCCGTGCCATCGGGGCTTCCGACCTGCGGATCATCTTTTATCATATCCTGCCCAACTCCCTGGCGCCGGTGCTGGTTTCGGCCACCTTCGGCATCGCCGGGGCCATCCTCGTCGAGTCATCCCTGAGCTACCTCGGGTTCGGTGTCCCGCCCCCCACCCCTTCCTGGGGTGAGATCCTGTCCCAGTCCAAGAATTACATCGATTTTGCCTGGTGGCTCACCATCTTCCCGGGAGCGGCCATCTTCATCACCGTCACGGCGTATAATCTCGTGGGAGAGGGTCTCAGGGATGCCGTCGATCCACGTCTTAAATGATCCGTGTGTGCGTAGAGCGTGGAGCGTGAAAGCGTAGAGTGTGGGTAGCTCAGGAGCGGCACCAGCTTTCTGGCGAGGACCTTATTTTGCTAAGCATACGGTTTACTGTTAACGGTTCACAGTCAGATCGCGAAGCTATGGTTTTCACTTTCCTCCAAACCAGGCTTTAATTCTTAGTACTAAAAAAGGAATGGCATCGAGCCATTCCTTTTCAAAGGGAGGCGCCCCCGCTGCACCTATTGCAGCGGGGGCTTTAAGAAGGAGGTTCCCGCCTCGGGGCAGCCCCCGGAGGTCCTTTTGTAAGGGAAAGATGAATACCGTGTGTTTTGACCTAAATAACCCTGTTTCCCCGATTCTCAACCAATTAGTTGCAAAAAACATTCCCTATAAGGTGTGGAATCGGGATGTTGATATATATCTTTGATAACAATAAGTTACAAATACATATCCAGAATCTGGCCCTTTGAGTCCGCTCAGGTCGTGGGGGAAATCACACATGTGAGGGGATTTGACACGGGGGTCATCCCATTGCGTCAGCAATGGGATGACCGTTCACGGTTCACGGTCCACGGTTTATTCTTCGTCAATTCCCTTCGACAAGCTCAGGACAGGCGGCCGGGTCATGGCAGGCAAGCTCAGGGTGGACAGATCAGCCGTTACGGTTAATAATCGCCGGTCAGCAATTTGACAGGGTCGCGAAAAGTCCAGGCGCAGCTTGTCATTGATTTGGTGCACCATGATTTTCACTGTTAACCGTAAACCGTATACTGTGAACTCGACAATGACCCACAATGATGGCCTTTTCCGCCCCGAAGACACGGCCTTTCTCGTTTACCTGGCGGGGATATCCGTATTCGTCACCCTGTTTCACAACGGGGTCCAACGGTGGTGGCTGTATGTGATCAGCCACGCTGCAGGGGCCGCCGCGGTCATCTTCTTCCTCAGGTACGCGGACAAGCACCCTCACCCGGTGATCAGGTTCTTCCGATACTGGTACATCCCTCTCTCCCTGGCGGTATTTTACGAGCAGATCGACCGGTTCATCCTCGGCCTGCACGGGCGGTATCTGGACCACCTGATCTACGACTTCGAAAAGGCGCTCCTCGGGATTCACCCGTCGGTCTGGATGGAGCAGTTCGCCAGCCCCGTCCTGACAGAGATCATGAAGATATCGTACAATTCCTATTACTGGATCGGCCCCATCCTCGGGATCTCCCTTTACCGAAAGGGTGACCTGATCCCCTTCCGGCGGAGCATCTTTACCATTTCAGCAGCGTTTTTCATATCCTATTCCGGTTTCATCCTGTTCCCGGTGGTGGGTCCGAGATACATGCTTTCCCATCTTTACAATGGGCCTCTTGACGGGTACTTTGTTACGGCTCTCCAGGATTTCATCATGGAGCACGGCGATATCCAGGGCGGCTGCATGCCCAGTTCCCACGTGGCAGTGGCCCTGGTCGTTCTGCTGCTTGCGTGGACCTACAGGCGACGGATGGCATTCTGGATGACGCCCCTGGTTACCATGCTCTGCATCTCCACGGTGTACAACCGTTACCACTACGCGAGCGATGTCGTCGCCGGCGTGGTTGTCGGTCTCGCGGTGTTCTTGTGGGGGAAGAGGGTGTACGGCAGCTGTGAAGCTGCTCCCGAGGGGGAGAGGGGGCGCATGGGAGTGGTGGAGAGAGAGCCGGACGCGGAGACACGGTGACGCGGAGACACCGGTCGACCAGGCTCGGGGCAGGTGGTGATTAGGGTGCAAGGTCCGGTCGGTGCCAACTCTTCACCGTTCAACGATTATTTAAGATCTGAGATTGGGATGTTTATGCCGACTATCAAGATAGATGAAATAAAATGCAAAGGGTGTGTCCTTTGCGTCGAGGTCTGTCCCCACGTCCTTATCCGCCAGAAGAAGGCGATCAACGACCAGGGGTACCAGTACGTCATCCTCGACGATCCCGATGGAAGGTGCACGGGGTGTACCGTGTGCGGTGTGGTGTGCCCGGACATGTGCATCGAAGTTTTCAAATGATCAGCCGCCGCAAGAAAATAGACGGCTGATCATTTGAAAACTTAGCTCATACCTCATAGCACGTAGCACTTGGCACATGATCCGTAGCTCAGTGCTGCTGATAGAAAAAACCGGAGAGATATTTTGTCTGAGTCAAAACGGATTCTAGTCAAGGGGAACGAGGCCCTGGCCATGGGAGCCATCAAGGCGGGGTGCCTTTTTTACTTCGGATACCCTATCACTCCCCAGAACGAGGTGCCCGAGTATATGTCCCGGGTCCTGCCCGGTCTCGGCGGACAGTACGTCCAGGCCGAGAGTGAGCTGGCGTCCATCAACATGGTCATGGGTGCGTCCTCCCTCGGTGTCCGATCCATGACATCCTCCTCCAGTCCCGGGATCTCCCTTATGCAGGAGGGACTCTCCTACCTGGCCGGCCAGGAACTGCCCGCCGTCGTTATCAACGTGGTCCGCTGCGGTCCGGGGCTGGGCGGCATCGCCGCGTCCCAGGGCGATTATTTTCAGGCGGTCAAGGGTGGCGGTCACGGGGATTACAGGCTCATTGTCCTTGCCCCGGCCAGCGTACAGGAGATGTACGATCACACCATTGCCGCCTTTCACCTGGCGGACCGCTACCGGAACCCCACCATGGTCCTTGCCGATGGCGTTCTCGGCCAGATGCAGGAACCCATTGTCGAGTGCGACGACGTTCAACCTGAGCCCAGGAAACCGTGGGCTCTGACCGGGGCCAAAAACCGCCCCATGCGGTATCTCAAGTCCCTGTACCTGAAAGATGGTGAGCTGGAGGCACACAACCGCATGCTCCAGGAAAAGTACAGGGAGATCGAAAAGCACGAGGTCCGTTGCGACGAGTTACTCACGGAAGATGCCGAACTGGTGGTGGCGGCTTTTGGTACAGCCGCCCGCATCGCCCGGACTGCGGTCAGCATGGCTCGGGATAAGGGGCTCAAGGTCGGGCTGTTTCGTCCTGTGACCTTGTTTCCGTTCCCTAAAAGGGAACTGAAGGCACTTTCCGAAAGGGTTAAAAAAATCCTCGTTGTAGAGATGAACACCGGACAGATGGTGGAAGATGTGAGGCTCAACGTCTCCCGGGAAGCCGATGTCTCATTCTACGGCCGTCCCGGAGGGGGAATCCCGACACCCAATGAGATTCTGGAGAAGATAGAAGATAGTTTCAGTTAACAGTATACAGTTAACTGTTCACAGTAAGTGCTACTCTGAATTTTCGTTTGAAAGGGTTTTTTCTGTGAACTGTGAACCGTGAACCGTAAACTAAGGAAATTCTATGAAAACCGTATTCTCAAAACCTGCCGCCCTCAACGACGCCGTGATGCACTACTGTCCCGGGTGCAGCCACGGGGTCGCCCACCGGCTGGTGGCGGAGGCCCTGGACCATTACGATCTCACCGAAAGGAGCGTTGGTGTCGCTCCCGTTGGCTGCGCGGTGCTCATGTACGATTACTTTAACTGCGATATCATGGAAGCGCCTCACGGGCGGGCCCCCGCCCTCGCCACGGGGATGAAACGATCCCGTCCGGATCTGGTCATCTTTACCTATCAGGGAGACGGCGACCTCGCTTCCATCGGCCTTTCCGAGATCGTCCACTGCGCCAACCGGGGCGAGAACGTCACCGTCATTTTCGTCAACAACACTGTCTACGGGATGACGGGTGGCCAGATGGCCCCCACCACTCTCCTTGGGCAGCAGACGACCACCTCCCCCTACGGCCGGAACTTCAATACCGACGGATATCCCATCCGTATAGCCGAGATGTTGTCCACACTGGAGGGTCCCTCCTTCGTGGGACGGATGGCCCTCGACACCCCCGGGAACATCCTCAAGGCGAGGAAGATGGTTTTCAAGGCGTTTCATATGCAGGTCAGGGAGATGGGTTTTTCCTTTGTTGAACTTCTTGCCACCTGTCCCACAAACTGGGGGCTGAACCCGTCTGACTCCATCAAGCGGATCAAGGAAGAGCTGGTTCCGTACTTTCCGCTGGGGGTGTTTAAGGAAAGGGAAGCCGATTGATCCAAAATCCAAAAACCAAAATCCAAGGTAATGGTAGATCGCTACCCTTTTTGGATCTTGGATCTTGGATTTTAGATTCGGAGTAACTATGTACTACGATGTATTCATATCCGGTTTCGGCGGCCAGGGGATCCTCCTGGCCGGGCAGCTCCTGGCCGAAGCGGCCATGGAGAAGGGGCTCAACGTCACATTCTTCCCCTCCTACGGGGTCGAGATGCGCGGCGGCACCGCGCGCTGTACTGTGGTGTTCTCGGACCGGGAGATCGGGTCGCCCATCGTGGACAGCCCCAACTGTGTCATCGCCATGAATCAGCCTTCCCTTCTGCGGTTCCAGAATGTGGTTAAAGAAGGAGGCCAACTCATCGTCAACAGTTCCATGGCCAGGATGGAGGATGTCACAAGGACCGGTATCGAGGTCCACGAGGTTCCCATGAGCCTGCTTGCCATTGAACTGGGCAACGCCCGGCTCACCAATATGGTAGCCCTCGGTGCCTACGCCCGGATCACCGGCGCTATTGAACCGTCGGAACTGGCGGGAGCGCTGGAGGCGGTCATCTCGGCCCGCAACAAGAAACTCATCCCCCTTAACGAAAAGGCCATCATGCAGGGAGCCCGTTACGCGGCAAAGGCATAACAGGCTGAACAGGGGGAGAGGGCTTGGGGATGTGGAGGATGGGAGTTCTCAGAATGGGTGCACGGGTGCGTGAAGCGTGCGTGCGAAAAAAACAGTTTCCCCTGCACAACGCCCCACCATGTGACCTGTGACGGGAGCACTCCGGCGAAGATCCTGATGGTTATCTCCAGGGTGAAATGAAAATCACCATGAAAATGAAATTTTCCGTTTTGAGGGAGCGCATCCGTGGGAGCGTTCCCCCGCAGTTCCGTGTTTTTGTCCCGGCTCTTGTGCTCCTTCTCGCGGCGATGACCGGGTTGAGATTTTTTTTCTCTTTGCCAACCGGGGTATATACGGGAACATCGAGACATCGGCTATCCTCCTTTCCTTTCTCAACGGTATTCGATTTGACCTGCACGTGATCCTGCTTGTTACAGGCCTGTTCTTCCTGCTGCTGCATATTCCGGGCGGCTGGAAAAACAGTGGCAACCTGGTAAGGCCCCTCGCCTGGTTACCCCTCGGTCTGACTTTCCCCATTATCGCCCTCGGTGTCCTGGATACCTACTACTATACCGAGTCCGGCCGGCACCTCTCCTACGAGGTCCTTCAGGTCAGCAGGGATGAGGGAGATATGGGTGCCTCCCTCAAGATGATGGTCGAGTACAGGTGGTCGATCCTTTCGCTGGTCCTCCTGGCCGTTGTTCTTTTTCTGTTGTGGAGGGTTGTGCTCAGGCCTCTTGGGGAAAGGCATGGAACAGTAAAATGGACTGTTGAAGCCGGATGGTTCCTGGTGTACTTCGTGGTCCTGATCTTTGGTCTGAAGGGAACGGTCTCGGGCAAACCGATCCGGATGGTCGACGCTTTCAGCCAGGGCAGGACCGAGTTGGGGCACCTGGTTCTGAACCCGGCCTTCACGGTCGGGAGAAGCCTTCAGGCCGGGAATGCCGGCAGTTTCCATTTTCTTGACAGGGTTGAGGCTCTCGACAATGTCCACGACCTGCTGGACGCTTCCGGTGTCCTGTGGGAAGACGCCGGGTATCCTCTTTACCGCTCCCGTGCCGTTCCAGACCGATACGCGAAAGATCGACCGAACCTGGTGGTACTCATCATGCTGGAAAGCTGGTCGGCCCGGTATGTCGGTTCCCTGGGGTATGAAAACGGCATTACTCCCCGGTTTGATGAACTGGCATCGGAGGGCCTTCTCTTTAATAATTTCTATGCGGTGGGGAGCCGGACAATCGAAGGTTTGGGGGCTGTCAACATGGGGATCCCCTCCTTCAACCATCACGGGGATCTCATCGAGGGGTCGGTGCTTTCGGGTTCGCTGGAGCAGAACCGTTTCGTGGGCCTGGGGGAGATCCTGGCCCGACAAGGTTATCGCACCCTGTTTCTTCACGGAGAGAGCAGTGGAAAGGACCGGATAAAAAGTTTTGCCCGGATGATCGGGGTCGAGAAACACCTGGGCAGGGAGGAACTTGGCATTACCCGCGAGGAGGCCGACAGCGCCTGGGGCGCCTGGGATCACGCTGTTCTGGATTGTCTCTACGAAGTGGTCCGAAAGGAGCGCCAGCCGTTTTTTGCCCTCTGGCTGTCCCTCACCAATCACCCGCCCTACGATCTTCCGGACGACACCTTCCGTACCGCCGGAAACGGAGATACGGAAGGTGCGTTTCAGGACACGATCCGTTACACGGATCACCATCTTGGCCGGTTCTTTGAAAGGGCGCGCCTTGCCGGTCTGATGGAAAACACGGTCTTCATCGTCACGGCCGATCACGCCGCCCGGAGCAACGCTTCCTTGTCGGAGCGCTACCACATCCCCCTGTTGATCATCGCCCCCGGGAGGGTCGATCCCGGGGTCTCAGGTATCGTCGGCACCCAGCTGGATATAGTTCCCACAGTGCTTGATCTGCTCGGGATCACGAGCCCCCACCACGCCATGGGCCAGTCCCTGTTGCGGGAAAACCGCACGGGTTTTGCCTACCTCAACTTTTCCCAGGGGTACGGGTGGATCGAGGACGGGAAGGTCCTTACCGTCGATCCTGAGGGGGAGGTCCTGCGTTTTACCGATCTGGACACGGGACAGCCTCTAACGTCCGATCCCGGCCTCATGAAAAAACAGCTTCTCTCGTTTATACAGGTCAGCTGGGACCAGATCCTCGAGAACAGGCTGGCCCCGAAACGATAGCTCCGACTAACGGAACCGCTGTCTGACAGAGGGTCCTGAACCTGGACTGGCAGGACCGTTGTGAGATCTGTCCCGGTGTTTTCCCCCTGGGACCAGGAATATGGAAATCACCGTGGTGACAAGCCAAAAGATGGTCGCTGTCCTGATGATCCACGGTTCGACATGCGGGTACAGAACAGGAGAAAGGCGCTCGGCCAGGAACGACCCGTGGTAGCTGAAGCCTGGATCGGCCTGCCAGCGCAGCTGCTCCTCCCAGGCCGTCAGGGGACAGTACAGGCCAAGCACGGCGAAAATGCCGGTGATGATCATCCCGGTCAAGTGGGCCCAGCGCAGTATGGAAGATCCAAGGTACAAGCCCAGGGGAAGGCCGGCGATCATGAAGACCACCCAGAGGAGATGGATGATCATGAGAATGTCAGGGAGAGCAGTATGCATCGTGGGTGCGTAGGTCCGTGAAGCGTACGTGCGAAAAGATCAATTTCCGCTGCGGGTCCACTTTTCAGCAGTTTGGGTCATTCGGTGGAGCATGCGGCATATGTGGTCGAACCGATCATCCAGGGATTCAAAATTATTTTGATCCAAATATTTGCACCTGAATGCAAATTCCAACCAGACACGAGTTTCAGCCGCTTCGCCTTCAGCCACGTTAAGGGATGCAATAAAGGCTTTTCGATAACGCCTTTTATGCCACGCCTCAGCAATATTTGCACAAACGGATCTGGAAGACCGTGTTATCTGATCTGAGAGAGAAAACTTTTCGCTCGCCGGGAAACTTAGGGCCAGGGAGCGAACATCCATCGCCGCTTCCATGGAGATTTTGTAAACCTCGAGATCTCTGAAACTGATCGCCAATTTTGCCATGTTGGTTCATGTGCAATTCCAGGACCAACACGCGCTAACGCACGTACGTTTGACGCACACACGTTTTTCAGTCCCACTTCCTCCGATCGTCGATGGCCCCGGCGTCCTCAGGGATCGTTCCCGGTTTCACCTGAGCGACTCCTGAAGTCAGCTTGAGCGTCTGCTTGATCCGGTTGCCGATGTCCTTGAGGGTTTCACCAGACAACCGCGTTTTGCCCTCGACCTCGATGGTGATATCGTCCATTGCCCGTTCGCGGGTAATCACGGCCCGGAACCTCTCCACCTCTTCGAACTCCGACAAGGTCTGGGTCAACTGGGCCGGATGGACGAAAAGGCCGCGAACCTTGATCACCTGGTCCACTCTGCCCAGGATCCCGGTCAGGCGAGGGCTTTTCCGGCCGCAGGGACACTCATCGCGGGTCGCGGAGGAAAGGTCTCCGGTGGCAAAGCGCAGGAGGGTGTTGATCGGATTGATCACGCTCACCACCACTTCACCCGTTTCACCGGGCTCTACGGGGTGGCCCGTTTCAGGATCCAGGATCTCGAGGAGAACGGAAGGGTCGACGTGCATCCCGTTGCCTTCCTCGCATTCGTATGCGATGGCGCCGACTTCGGCGGTACCGTAAGCCTGCCGTACTCTTATTCCGTGCTTGTCCTGGAGTTGTTTGCGCAGGCTTTCGGGAAGTTTCTCGGCGATGACAAATGCTTTTTCCAGCACCAGGGTAACGCCGACCTCGGCTGCCTTTTCGAGAACAACAGTAAGGTAGGAGGGCAGGCCCACGTACGCGTTGGCCTTGAAATGCGCCGCCTCCTTGACCTGGATCTCACTGTTGCCGATCCCGGCCGGGATCACGGCGCACCCCAGGTTGCCCGCGGCCTCTTCGAACATGGCTCCGGCGGGTGTCAGATGGTAGTTGAAACAGTTCAGGACAATGTCCCCTTGCGTGAACCCGCAGGCCGCGAAGGCCCTTTCCCACCGGTAATAGGACTGAAGGCGGCCGTCAGGTACGTAGATCGGGCCGGGTGAGGAGTAGATCCTCCTCAATTGGCCCGGGGGAACGGTGATCAGGCTGCCGAAGGGAGGGTCGGCGCTTTGGATACTGGTCATCTCCGACTTTCTGAGAATGGGGAACCTGGTGATGTCATCAGCGGTTTTCAGATCTTCGGCCGTAACACCGGCCTCAGCCAGCCTCCTGACGAAACCGGGAGCCTTTTGCCACTCGCCAGCCATGAGTTCCCGGATACGGGCCACCTTGAACTGGCTGGCCTCTGATTCCGGCAGATATTCGATATCCCTTTCGATGTTGACCATGGTCAAGTACCTCCAGTAGCTTTTGAATGATGGATTTACAATGCCTTCCATCATGGGATCAGTCAAGCATGATGGACTCGCAAAAAGTCCATCAACGCGCCCCGCGCGGGGCGCCCAAATCAATGACTCACTCCGTAAGTCATTGA
>JARGFV010000059.1 GCA_029210545.1 bacterium | reverse complement strand
AAAGGGAAAACGACGCTTTTCCCTTTCCGTGGAGCGAAAAGTCCCGGATTGGACTTTTTGCGACTCTATCATGTTTGCGCACAGAAATTTATTTAATGACGAGCACCGGTATGGGCGCGTTCTTGACCACCCTTTCAGCCACGCTCCCGAAAATGGCCCGTTCGATCCCATGTCGGCCGTGACTGCCGATGATGATCATATCGACGCCCAGGTCCTCGGCAGCCTTCAGGATCTCCTCGTGGGGTTTGCCCTCCCGGAGGTGGATCTTGCCGGGCAGCCTGGTCTCGCCCTCCCCATGGTAGACGACCGCGAGTTTTTCCTGGGCCCGTTTTCTCCATTTGCCCACTGATTCTTCCAGGGGCTCGATGGTGATGTGCACCGCTCCGGTAAGAAATTCGGTGTCCAGGACATGGAGCAGGTGCAGCTCACCCCCACAGCGCTTGACCAACTCCCTTGCGTAGGCGAACGCCTTGTTGCTGGTGGTGGAAAAATCCACGGGAACCAGGAACTTCTGGACCTTGTTGAACTTCATGGGCGCTCCTTCCCAGCCGTGTTTCAAAAAACCCTGAAACACGGCTGTTATTTAAACGAAACGACAATCCTCCCTCATTTGGCCTCAGCGGGCTTTTCAGCCTGTGGAGCGGGCGCCGCCCGCTTGGCCATGCTCTGTAAACCGTAGACCTTGAGAAGGTCGTTGATGTCCGTTGTCTTCAGGTTGATCCCTCCCTCGGAAACAGGGAGCAGGTAGATCTTCTTGCCCTTGAGGGCCTCTGCGATCCGCAGTTTCACCAGCGCCTCGCCACCGGAACCGGTAAGAGCCCGGTTCATGGCCCTGATACCCGCAGCATCTGCAAGGCCCTCCGCCTCGATGGCCTTGGCGATCTGACCCTGCTGCTGAAAATAGGCGTCGGCCTCGAGCTTGGCCCGTTCGAACTCGCCGTCCGCCTCGGCGATGACGCGGTTGACCTGGCCCTGGCCGTCGGCGACCTTGCGGCGGTACTCCTCCTCGGCAGCCTTGGCCTGGGATTTGTTCTTTTCAGCCTGCTGGTCGGCGACCTTGCGGTCCTCGATGGCCTGCTGATAGGCGGGGGGGAACCGGTAGTCCTTGGTGGAGACCCTGGTGATAATGACCCCTAAAGGCTCCAGGATCGAGTTGAGGGACTCCTGAACCTTCTCCGCCTTCTCCTGGCGCTGGCCGGAGATGTAGAAATCCTCGGTTTTCAGCTCTCCGAAAACGTCCCGGGGAACGCTGCGCACTACGGTGCGCACGACCTTCTGGCGCAGCAGGAAATCGTCCTCTGCCACGTTCTGCAGAATATTGGGAGCCTTCATTGGATCGATACGGTACTGGATGATGACGTCGAGGCTGATGTCGTTGCCGTCGATGGTTTTAAACAGCAGGTCGTCCCTGGCTCTCAGGTCACCCCGCTTGGGGTCAAAGGTCATCTCCATGGTCTGGAGCTTGGTATCGAAGGTGTGCCAGTCGTTGATGATCGGCATGAAGAAGTAGGTCTTGCCCGGGGCGTAGTATTTTTCCTCCACTCCACGTTTCTTGAAGATCCCGAACTTGACCGTGCGGACACCGACCTCGGTGGGTCCGGCCTGGTGAGGCCAGCACCCGGAGATCAGGAAGGAACTCATGACGGCCAGCAGAAGGAACGGCTTCAGGGATCTCATCGGCGGCCTCCTTTCCTGACCTCGAACATCTGGAGGGTACTCTCAAGGTCGAGGGGGTTGACGCCCCTCGGACCATCGGAGGAAAGGATGATCGCTTCGAGCCCCTCGTATACCTCGGCCATCTTCAGCCCCACCAAGCGCTCGGAACCCATGCCCTCCAGGGCCTTGTTCTTCAGATCCGTTCTCTTGGCTTCCGCCAGCTTGATCAGCTTGTCGCCTTCAGCGTGCTGCTTCCTGACGTAAAGGTCCCGCTCGGCGGTCCGGGTGACCCTGTAAGCCTGCCCTTCCTGGAGCTTGACCTTGACGAGGGCCTCGCCCTCGCTGATCACCTTCTGGAGCTTGGCGCCCTCCTCCGCAGCACGGCGCTCGGCCTGGTTTTTAAAGACCAGCTGATCCTGGAGCTTTTTGGCCTCGATGTTCTTCTGGATCTCCTCGCTGTAATGGAAGTAGCGGACGAGCACTTCTACCACCTCTATCCCGTAGGGCTTGAGCTCGGCGCTGAGCATGTCCCCGGCCTTCATGGTCTTCTCGACCCTCAGGGGGCTGTTGTAAAACTCCTCGGTGGACAGCTCGCCCAGGGCCTCCTTGAGCACCGGCTCAGCCTTGGGAACGATCCCGTTGTCCTCGTACAGGAGGCCGGGTCCGACGGTGGTGATGAGCAGGTAAGGGTCGGCGATCCGGTAGAGGATCGCCATGTCCACATCCACGAAAAACCCGTCGGAGGTCTGGATGTGGGCCGCCTTCTCGTAACGGTTGAGGCGGGTGTACTGGGTGGGGTAGTTGTTGAGCTCGAAGACCTGGAGGTTCCTGGGAAACTTGTGCATGACCTCCATCCCCGGCAGAACCAGGTGAAGGCCCGCCGTGTAGACCTTCTCCTGGATGCCCCGGTTGATCCCGATTTTGACCTGCTTGATCCCGTATTCGCCGGGTCCGACATAAACCAGCATCAGGTTGTAGATCACCCCGATGATCGCAAGGACGATCACCACAAGGGCCACCGGCTTTCTTCCCCCGAAGGAGAAGTTGATCCCGGGAATCCCGGGGAATTTAGGGAACTTTGGCAGGTTCAGCCCCCGCTTCCCGAATATGGGCGTGTCCTGAAACGGTCCCTTGGAACCGCCGTTTCCGCTTTCGGTCATAGTCCTGCTCCTATTGATAGGGACAAAAGATCCAAGCGAGATCTTTTGTCAACGCAAAGGGAAAAGCGCGGTTTTCCCTTTGCTCACGGATAAGTAACACATTTCTGCTCACTTATCCGGGCGCCATTTCCAGGCGCGCTATATTAGGGTCGTAAAAAGTCCAGACGGGACTTTTCGCTCCACGGGAAGGGAAAAATGTCATTTTCCCTTCCCTCACGGATCACCGACATGCCGATCCGGACGTTGATCCGGGCGCCCAATCCGGGCGCATTGATGACTTTTTACGAAGCTATCAGTTTCAGCCACACTGCCTTCGCTACCTTTCCATTATAACCATAGCCGGGGTACAAGTCTAAACCTCAAAATCACGTTCAATGAAAAGCCCCGATTTTGATGTCCGGATTCCGGGTCCGAACACTATCACCCCCACCTCCTTTCAGCAACCAACCTCCTTAATTTCCCCCTCCCTCCTGGCCCGACGAAGCTCTATGCGAAGGCGGCTGAGGGGAGGGGACCAAGGGGAGGGTGAAGTGCTCCTCCTCCCCCTTCGGCAGGGGGAGGAAGAATAAGGAAGGGACTATGGATCGGCCCGGAATGATGGAGGGACTCCTCCTGGTTCCCGGCTTCTGATTTTATCACCCTGCGCCCTGCACTGATTTTCCCATCGCCCATTGCCTGTTGCCTGATCTTCTTGCATCCAGCCTCCAGCCTGCCCTTTCCCCTCATCCTCCTTGGATTTTTCGCTCCGTCGGCCAGACGGCGCTTCATCCGGTCTAGATGCTCATCCCTCCCCCTGCCCGCCATAGCCCTTTGTCATCCTTAGCCGATTGACGAAGGATGATGGCGACGGCGGGTCCTCCCTTTCTTCCCCTCCCTTTCCATGCTACCTTTTCTCCATGAGATCTTTACTCCTGTTCGGACGTTTCCATCTTCTGGCGGCTGTCTGCTCGTCGCTGATGCTCTTCGCTGCCGATCCGGCCATCGCTGACCCGGACGTCTACGCCGCGCTGCCGCCCGGGATCCGCGTCCTTCAGTACGGCCTCGGGGACATGGACGGGGACCACCGGAAGGAACTGGCCGTCCTGTACAGTTCCGACGACGCCGTGCGGCTTGCCCTTTTCAGGGCCGACTCGGGCCGCTGGTCGAAATGGAGCGACGGCAGCACCCCCCTGGAAAGGGAGGACAGAGCCAGGGCCTGCTCCATGGAACTGTCCGACACCAACGGGGACGGTAAGGACGAGATCCTTGCCTATTACCTGACCCCGGGGGAAGCCGCCATGGTCACCAGGATCCTGGCCATGGAGAGAGGCCCGGACGGTTCGCCCCTCCTGCGAAGGATTCTGGAAGACGAGACCATTCCACCCGGATACCCCATTCTTGGTAATGAGGGCCAGGATCCGAGCGTGACGTTCCTCCAGATGGGAGACGGGAACTCTGACGGCTTACGGCGGGCCTACTGCTGGAACGGGGAGAGCTTTGCAAAGTGCGTTGAGGTGGAGTGGAAGAGACCGTGAAGCGTGAAGCGTGAAAAAGTGTATCCTGACGCCAGATTGTGTCAAACAGTATTGAAGCAGTAGCCTGATTTCTGATTACTGATTACTGAAACACCGAGGTGCCCCATGAACAAACTCGTCAAATATTCCCTCATCGGCGGCGGGATCCTCATCCTGCTTCTCGTTGCCGGGCTCATCGCGGCTCCTTACCTGCTCAACGTCGACGCTCTCAGGGAGTACGGGGAGCGACAGGCCACCGGGCGACTGGGCAGGCAGGTGACTATTGAGAAAGCCGGCTTTTCATGGGCAGGGCCAAAGATCAAGTTGTCCGGTTTTTCCATCGCCGAGGCGGACGGGTTCGGCGACGAACCGTTCGCCCGTTTCGATTCCTTCGACCTCAAGCTGCGCCTGACAGACCTTTTCAGGCTCAGGCTTTCGGTGGAGTACGTCGTCCTGTCCGGACCGAAGATCCGGATCGTGCGCACAAAGGAGGGACGCTTTAATTTCGACGACATTTTAGACAGCCTCAACCGCTCCACCGCCACCGCCGGCATCCCGCAGCATCCAAAAGCCCTCGCTGCCCCCCTGGCTGCCCCTTATGCCGCCATGGATCCCGGCGCTCAGGCTGTCAAGGCGCCTCCCATCGACCTGCTCGTGGATGAGATCCGCATGGAACAGGGCGAGGTATTCTTCGCCGATGCCACCAACCCAAGGCTCGCAAGGGGGATCTCCCTCAAGGAGATGACCCTCTCCCTCAGGGACCTGTCCTTCGACCGGCCCATCACCATCTCGGCAGCTCTCGGCATCGGCCGGATGGGGGAGGATGTCCGGTTCGAAGGCACGGTGGGGCCGGTGGGCAGGCAGATCGTACCCGACCGGATCCCCGTGGACCTTTCCCTCACCATCCTCCCCTTCGAGCTGGCCCGCATCCCTGAGATCGCCGGCCCCCTGCCGGTGGGAGTCTCGGGCGTGGTGAGCGCCACCGAGAAGATCAGCGGGAGTCTCTCGACGGGGATCGTCTTCGAACTTACCGCCTCCCTCCAGGATCTGAACGTCGCCCGGAAGGACGGCGTCCCCCTCGTGACCGGTTTTGAGGGCTCCATCGTGGAAAAAGGGCGTGTCGACCTCGGCAAAAAGCTCCTGACCCTGGAAAGTTTTTCCCTCAAGGCTTACCAGGCCGTCTTCGACGCCTCCGGCACGGTCCGGAACCCGGGGTCGCAGCCCACCGTGGACCTCGCTGTAAGATCCAACGCCATCCCGCTGTCAGGGTGGGATGCCGTACTGCCGGACCTGGGTCCCATGGTGAAACTGGACGGCGACCTGACCTTCGAAGGGAAGGTAACCGGCACCGTCGGCAAGGACCTGGCCGCCGATCTCACCTTCGTCTCCAGAAAGTTCGAGGTGGATCGAGGGCCGGCGCTCCTCGAGAGAAGCTCTTCAGCGCCTCCCATCGCGGCACCGGCAGCGGCAAAAGGCCTGGAGCCCATCCAGCCGCTCCCTGTAACGGTCACTGGAACGGTAACGGTCCAGCAGGGCAGGTTCGAGAAGATCTCCTTTTCCGACATGTCGGCAGCCCTTTCCATGAAAGGGACCCGGTTCGCGTTAGACGGGATGAAGCTTTCCGCCTTTTCCGGTCTGCTGGCCGGTGCGGCCTGGGCCGACCTCGGTGCACTTCCCCTGGCCTACGGCAGCAACATGAAGATGACCGGCGTCGAGGTCAACGACGCCCTCGCTGCTGTGGCGGGAATGGACGGGGTCCTGTACGGCAAGGCCTCCATGGATGTCGCTATTGAAGGTAAAGGCACCGAGTTCGCCGACCTGGAGAAATACCTCTCCGGCCGGGGGGCCGTGAAAGCCGCAGACGGCCGCCTGACCACGGCCAACCTGGGCGGCGGAGCGGCAAAGGCAGCCTCCCTGCTCGGTCTCGACGACAGCAGGGGAGAAACCCGCTTCGAGGACATGGACGTCTCTTTCACCATCGAGGATGGGAAAATCAAAGTCAGCAACATGCGCATCGCCACCGCTGAGTACACCATGAGGATACAGGGGGACATCGGCCTGGACAAGTCCCTTGCCATGACCTCACGCATGACCCTGTCCCAGGAATCGACAGCCAAAGTGCCGGCCGACCGCCGAAAGCTGTTCCCCAAGGAGACGGACGGCAGGCTCCAGATCCCCCTGAAGATCGGGGGAACCGTGACCTCTCCCAAGGTGGGCCTGGACTCTTCCGCCATGAACCAGGCGGCGAAGGAAGAGATGAAGCAGGAAGTGGAGGAGAAAAAGGAAGAGCTGAAAAAGGACCTGGGAAAGAAGCTGAAGGAACTGTTCCAGTAGTCAGTAGTCAGATAGATACACTGGTTAGGCGCCTTTCGGGGCGGCTTGCTTCGACTTTCGCTTGGGGACTCGCCCCTGTTGAGGTATAACTCCCATTGTTATGGACAGCGCCGTTATAACATCGTCCCTCTCCCGTTCTTTCGGCGCCCTCACCGCTGTGGACAGCCTCGAACTGACCATCGAGCGAGGGGAGATCTTCGGGCTCCTGGGGCCCAATGGGGCCGGGAAGACCACCACCTTGTCCATGCTGGCCACCCTGCTGCCGCCCACAACCGGCACCGCGTCGGTTGCGGGGCACGACATCTCGGGGGAAAAGGACGCCGTGCGCCGGGCCATCGGCCTCGTCTTCCAGGACCCGTCCACGGACGAGGAACTCACCGCCTGGGAGAACATGGACTTTCACGGCCGCCTCTACGGTGTCCCGAGAGCAGATCGCCGGGAGCGCATCCCGGAGCTTCTGGAGATGGTGGACCTTGCCGACCGCAGCGGGCACAGGGTCAAGACCTTTTCGGGAGGGATGAAAAGGCGTCTGGAGATCGCCCGGGGGTTTTTACACCACCCATCGGTCCTGTTCCTGGACGAACCCACCACCGGTCTTGATCCCCAGACACGCAGACGCATCTGGGATCATATCGAGAGGATCAACAAGGCCGAAGAGCTGACCATCCTCCTCACCACTCATTCCATGGAAGAAGCCGACGCCCTTTGCGGCCGCATCGGGATCATGGACCACGGAAAGCTCATCGCCCTGGGCACTCCCGCCGAGCTGAAAAACGGCCTTGGCGGGGACGTCATCAGCCTGGAGGTAGAAGGCCCAACCGGTTTCGTGGTGGCTGCCCTGGAGAGAGTCGACTGGGTCCTCTCTATCAGGGCCCGGGACGGGAAGGTAGACATTACGGTCCAGGGGGGCGAAACACGCATCCCCGAGGTCCTGAGGCTCACCGACCAGACCGGCGCGTCGGCCCGGTCCATCGCCCTGAAAAAGCCGACATTAGAGGACGTCTTTATTTACCACACCGGCCGGGACATCCGGGACTCGGATGCCGATAACGTGGACCGCATGCGGCAACGCAGGAGGGCCTTCAACAGGTGAAGGCCAGTTCCTTCGGAACGTAACGGGGTATCGGAGTGTCGGGGTAACGGGGAGGCAAACCTTTTGACACGGAGATGGGGGGACACGGAGACACGGAGCCAAAAGGATGTCATTGCGAGCCACTGCCAAGCGAAGCAATCTCGGAGACGGGATCGCTTCACACGATCTACGGTTCGCGATGACATAAGCAACCAGCATTACCGTTTGAGATTTGAGATCTGAGATTTGAGATTGAATTTATGAAAACTCTTTTTTTCGCATCCGCCACCATCTGGCAGCGAGAAGTGATCCGCTACCTCAGGTCGCCCTCCCGGATCATCGGCAGCCTGGGCATGCCCTTTTTCTTCCTCGCCTTCCTGGGGATGGGGCTCCAGTCCGCTTTCGGCATGCGGCCCGGCGGCGAGCGCTACCTGGACTACATCGCCCCCGGTATCGTGGGCATGGTCCTCCTCTTCTCCTCCACCGTGGCGGGCATCTCGGTTATCTGGGACCGCCAGTTCGGGTTTTTAAAGGAGATGCTGGTGGCTCCCATCCCGCGCCTCGCCATCGTCCTGGGGCGCACCGCCGGGGGGACCACCACGGCTTCCATCCAGGCCCTGCTCATGCTGGGGATCAGCATCCTCCTCGGGCTCCGGGTCCCGACTCCGACAGGGTTCCTCTTCATCCTGGCCTTCATGGCCCTCATCGGCGTGTCGTTCACCAGCCTCGGGGTGGCCATGGCATCCCGCATGGAGGACCCCCACGGGTTCCAGCTCATCTTCAATTTCCTCATCATGCCCATCTTCTTCCTGTCGGGAGCTTTCTTCCCCCTGGACCAGCTTCCAACGGCCCTTCGGGTCGCCGCCTACCTGAACCCCCTCACCTACGGTGTGGACGGCCTGCGCTGGGCTCTCCTGGGACAGTCGGCCATGGGCCCGGCCCTGGACCTGGCGGTGTTAGGAACGGTCTCGGCCGCCTTCCTGACCCTGGGAGCGCTGCTGTTCCGGGGAGCGAGGATGTAGCGGGACACCTTCGGTGTCCCGAGTGCAAAGTGTAAAGTGCAGAGTGCAGTGAAAGACTGAATCAAAGGCTAAGGAGGCGGCCTGATGAAAAGTGCCCGTGCATGCGTATGTCCTTGGGCACGTGATGGCGTTAAGATCGCATTTACGCTTCACGCACAAACGCACGTACGAGGCAGTCTGGATTGAAACCTGGATCCAGACTCGCCGCTGCCTTACTCTCCTGGTACGACGCCAACCGGCGTGAGCTTCCATGGCGCAAAACATCCGGAACCGCCCGTGCCGAGCCTGCCGAGGCATATTCGGTTCTGGTTTCCGAGTTCATGCTCCAGCAGACCACGGTGACCGCCGTCATCCCCTACTTTGAGCGCTGGATGCGCACCTACCCCACCGTCAAAGCGCTGGCGGGTGCCGATGAAGAGGGGGTGATCCGTGCCTGGGAGGGACTCGGTTACTACTCCCGGGCGAGGAACCTGCACGCAGCAGCTAAAGAGATCTCGACCCGGTACGGAGGGCAGGTTCCCCGGGAGCCCCTCGATCTCAAGAAACTCCCCGGTATCGGAGAGTACACGGCCGCCGCGGTGGCTTCCATCGCCTACGGGGCGCGTGTCCCCGCCCTGGACGCCAACAACATCCGGGTCTGGTCCCGGCTCCTGGCCACCTCCGATAAAAAACGTATCGCTGCGGTTTTTGGCCGCATCATCCCCGCTGATCGCTCCGGCGATTTCAACCAGGCCCTCATGGACCTCGGGTCGTCGGTCTGTACACCCAAGGCACCCCGATGCGCCGGGTGTCCCCTGGCTGCCTGGTGCCGGGCCTTGAGACTGGAGCAGGTGGAGCTGTTCCCACAGAAAAGGCCCAGGCCCGAGACGACCCACATCGAGGCTGCTATCGGTATTATCTTGAAAGACGGAACGGCCCTTGTACAAAAAAGGCCGCAAGGCGGCCTTTTTTCCGGGATGTGGGAGTTTCCGGGAGGGAAGATCCGTGGGTCCGAAAGTGCGTATGTGCGTGAATCCGTGAACGCGAAAAACCAGCGAACAAAGCAGAGCAGATCTTACGCACATACGCTCCACGCCCACACGCACATACGTAAGCCTCCTCCCGGCGAAAGCCCGGAGGAGGCCATGGTTCGCGAGGTACGGGAGGAGACGGGCCTGCGGGTCCAGGTTTGCGAAAAGCTGGGGATCTTTACCCACACCTACACCCGGTTCCGGGTAAAGCTCCACGTGTTCATCTGCAAACGCGAAGCGGGGACGGTGACAAATCCGGAAGCGAGATGGGTGACGCTGGAGGAACTGGAGGCGCTGCCCATGCCTGGCGTCAATCGCCGCATCGTGAGGAAATTTGAGGAACGGCTGAAAGCCGGATGCGGCGAGCGGTCAGGCCCAATGGAGAACGTAGAATAAAAACAGATGCATCATCGCCGTCATTGCGAACCGTATCCCGAGTGAAGCGATCTCAGGCAAAAGCTATTTACAGGGATAAAGGGGATAGGGGAAAGGCAAGCCGTCATTCCGGAAGTCCTGCCAATGGCATGGCTATCCGGAATCCAGCATGGACTTCTCCCTGCTGAAGCCGGAAGAGATCGCCACAAATGTGGCGCCGGGAAGATGCACGCCCTCCTCTGCCGAGGATGGGGCAATAGAGTGAAGGGCAGGGATTGGTATGACTTCGTATGGTATGTGGGACGTGGCACTGACCTCGACCTCCGGCATCTTGAGGCCAGGGTGCGCCGGAGCGGGCATTACACCGAACATGGTCCTCTCACCGAGGAGCGCTTCCTTGAGATCGTCAAAGAGAATATCTTCGGCCTCGATGTCGATAAAGCGAAAGCCGACGTTGTGAAGTTCCTTTCCGATGTCTCTTCAATCGAGGTATGGTCCCGCGATTTCTTCCTGAACGTCGCCGGAAGGGTTAAGTTTTCCAAGCGAAGCTGATCTGCCGGAACAGATAATTTTGAATCGATGATTTGCCAAATTCCGGCCTAGACCCCGGAAGTCCCCCTTTCAGAACCATATGCCGCCTCTTTGGTTTTCTCACCCCTTCCCCTGAAACAACTTACATATTATTTTTTATCACAATACAAACCTTTTTCAGGAAGGGACACATGATTTTTTGGGACAGGGGAAACACCAGAATCTTCTTGTTAACAGGGGCCATCCCGTTTCTGATGGCGCTTTCACTCCTCGCGGCTTGCGGAGGGGGAGGAGGCAGCGATAAAGAGCCGACGCCGCTCGTGGAACTTGAAGCCATCGATGAGGATTTCGTCAATTTCGGAACGATGGAGGGGTTCACCTACTCCACCGACTGGTCGATCATCGAAAAGGTCCAGATCCCGGCCGACGCCGACACGTCGGTGGGTGGGTGGCATTTTTTCCGCGGAAGCGCGTGGAACGATGTGGAAGGGGACATCGCGATCCAGTTTACATATGGCAGTCCAACCGGAGTCTATGCCTGGGTAGAAAAGGGGGGCTGGGTACCTGTGCGAAAAGACGTCACCCTGACAAAGGGCGAATGGTATACGGTCTGCCTTCAGTACGACTATGCCAGCATGACATTGGAACTGTATGTCGACGGCTCAGCAGGGTACGTTTCGACAACGGTTACTCCCATGGACGATCAGACGAACACGAACCTGCTCTACTGGGGAGGCCAGGAAAATCACGCCAACACGGCCACATATGGAGACCTCTATTCGGAAGTGGACGTCACCTTTGCCCACCAGGCATGGTTCCAGCGGCTCCTGACCGCACCGGAAATAGATGCCTATGACGGTACGGTAAACGACAGCGACCCGTACCTCTTCTTCTCCCCCCAGATCACAGACAGCGCCGTCAACGATGCCTCCGGAAACGGGCACGACGGCACCAACGGGAATACACCGGTGTATTATTCCGAATAAATCACCCGGGGGAATTTCCGGCTGGTTTCAAGTAACGTGAAAGCGGCGGGCGCAAGCCCGCCGCTTCTTATTTTATCGGGATATTGTCGGACCAGGATTCCGGCTCGGAACACTTTCCCCCTCACCTCGGTCCTCTCCCCCCAGGGGAGAGGAAGAATAATGAGATGGACTATCTCAGGTCCGGAATGACACCGGCCTGCGGCTGGTGTTCAGGGTTCGGGTTCAGCCTTTTCTCCGTTTCCGCCTTTCTCCGTGTCTCCGTGGTAATAAAAAAACGCCGCTTTTACAGGAACCGCGCCCTTAACGTTGATAGAGTCGCAAAAATCCATCAACGTTGACTCTGGTCCAGAAGTTTCTTCCATTCGGACCAGTAGTTCTCCCCTCCCACGATATAACAATCGCTGTGATCCGCTCCGGGGATGCCCAGGAACCGTTTCGGTTCCGCGGCCGCCTCGAAGACCTTCCGGCCCATCTCGAAGGGAATGGTCCCGTCCGCCTCGCCGTGGATGACCAGCACGGGCATGGCCACCTTCCCGACCCGGCCCACGTTATCCAGCTTCAGGGACATGAAAAGGTCCACCGGCAGGCCGGCATAGATCATGCGGGCTATGTCGCGGGCGCCGGTGAAGGGGGATTCCAGGACGAGGCCGCCCGCACCCTTCCCGGCGCCAAGGGCCAGGTCCACGGCCGCCACGCTGCCCAGGGAGTGACCATAAAGAAAGATATCTCCCGGAGCGATCCCCTTCGTCTCCGCCAGCCATCGGAAGGCGGCGGCAGCGTCCTCGTAAAGCCCCTTCTCCGTGGGCCGCCCGGAGCTTCGCCCATACCCCCTGTAGTCGAAGAGGAAGCTCGACACCCCGAGGGCGCCGTTCATTGCCACAGCCATATCGGCCCTGTCGGAAACGTTGCCGGCGTTGCCGTGAAGCCACAAGACCACCTGCTCCCCTTCCCCCGGGATGTACCATCCGTGGAGCGTGTTCCCGGCCGAACCGAAACGGACATCTTTGAAGGTGAGACCGAGGTCAGCCGGTGTAAGGTAAAGATCCGCCGACGGGAAAAACAGGTTGGCCCTCTCCTGCCACCGCACCCATACAAGGAGAGCGCAAAACAGGATCAGGGTGCCTGTGAGAACACTTGTCATTGGCGTCTTCACCTTCCGCCTCAGCGGACCACGGCCTCGATAAGGGCGTCGCCGGGGAGGTACCTGTCCAGGACCCTTTCGATGTCTTCCGGGGTCAGCGCCAGGAGCTGCTGCCTGTACTTTTCACCGAAGGTATGTGACAGCCGTTCACGGGTCGCGACCCCGAGATAGTAAGCCCGGTTGATGGACGATAGCATCCTCATCTGGAGCCGGCCCACGAGACCGTTGATCTCCCTTTCCATCTCCTCCCTGTTCACCGGGCTTTTCCTGGCCGCCTCCAGCTGTTCCCTGAGCGCCTCCCGGGCCCGCTCGATCTTTTCGGGTGCTGTCCCCATGGAGAAGGTGAAAACGACCCGGCCGTCCACATCACCCAGGGACGCCCCCAGGGAGTAGGCCAGCCCTTCCTTTTCCCTGAGCTCTTCGGCCAGGCGGACGTTGAGCAGCCCCGAGGCGATCACGAGGGCAGGGATATCATCGGCCGGGGGAGCCTCGCCCGTAACAGCACCGGCCGCCAGGGCGCCCTGTGGCCTGCCCAGGTCCGCCTCGGTCACAAAGGGTTTGACGGTCAGGGGTACAGTGGCAATCCTGGCCTTTTCACCGGCGGGCAGGCGGCGGAGGTTCTTCTCCACAAGGGAGATGCTCTCCTCCGGGGCCATCGGGCTGACCACGCTGACGATGAGGTTCCTGCCGGCCAGATAACGCCCGTGGAAATCGCGCAGTTCACCCCCGGTGATAGCGGAGATCGACCCGGCCGAGCCGTAGACGTCCGGGCCCAGGACTCCCCCGTACAGCCTTTCAGCCAGCATTCCCGAGGCCACCGTGTCCGGCTTTGCAGACCGGTAGGAGATGAAATCCTGCATCTGCCCCCGGACCTCCTCGATGTCCGCGTCCGTCAGCGCCGGGTTCTGGACCATGTCCGCAAGCAGAGCCACCGCATCGGACGCTTTTTCCGTCACGCACTCGAGACGGATATAGGAAAACAGCCTGGAAGTGTAGAAGTCCCCGAAAGGCACCATCGGGTTGCCCGCCGTGGACAGGGAAACCCCCATGGACCGGAGCGCGGCCTGGATCTCCTCTCGGGTGCGGGTGTCGGTGCCCATGGCCAGGAGGCGGTGCAAAAAATCGGCGATCCCCTCCCTGCCTTTCGGCTCCAGGGCGCCGCGGTGCCTGGTCATCAGGTGAAGAGCGAAAACATCCGAACCCGGCCTTTGTTCGGCGATAACATGAAGGCCGTTGTCCAGCATGGCCTCGGCCCGCACCGCGCCGGCGGCTACCCCACCGGCATCCGCCGGGCCTGGAGACGTGATAAGGGCCACCGACGGCTTTTCGACGAGGTACGCCCGTGCCGCTTCGGCCAGATCCTCGGCCGTGAGGTGGTCCCACCTGGCTGGTGACAGCCCCTGCCCCGGAGAGCCGGATACGATCCACGGCGCCTTGCCCATGAGGAAGTAATGGAGTTTTTCCCGTTCCATGATCTCGGCCGACACCATGGCCTCGCGGGTTCGATCAACGAGGTCGGGGAACCTCTCCGTCGTGAGGGCTGCCGGTATGGCATCCAGCAGGACCCTGCGGACGGCAGCCGGGTCGGCGCCTGCCGGAAGGGAAACGGAGATGATGAAGCGGGAGAACCCGTCGTTGATAGCGAGGGTGCCTGAACTGCTCCGCGGCATGAAACCGGCGCTCTTGAGCGCCCTGTCAAGGATCCCCTCCCCGCCCCCGAGGACACCGGCGAGAAGCTCCATCGCCTGGGCGTCGGTGTGCCTCGGATGGGGACCGGCGAACCCGATGCGCACCTTCACGCCGGGAGTCGAGCTGTCTGCCCGGTACACCCTCCGGGCAAGGATCGGCTCGGGTTTGGTGACGGCAATACGGTCAGCCCCCATTGGAGCCGGGCCGAAAGTTTTTTCCAGCGCCTCGTGGACGCGGTCCGGCTCGAACCCTCCCCTGAAAAGGAGGATCATGTTGTCCGGGCGGTAGTTCTTTTTGTAGAAACTTTCGATCTCTTCCCGGGTGGCGGCCGATACGGTGGTCTCGCTGCCCAGACCTGTCCGCGCGTAGGGCGAGCCCCCGTAAAGGAGGGAGGTGAACAGTTCCTCGTCCCTTGTGTCCGGTCGGCTCCGGGACCGCAGGATCTCCTCGAGGACGACCGCTTTTGCCTCATCCACAGCCTTCTCCGGGATAGTGGAGTTAAAAAGCATGTCGGAAAGAACGTCCAGGAGCTGCCCGAGGTGGTCCCTGTGTCCGACGATGAGATAGGCCGTGTAATCGTCCCGGGTGAAGCCGTTGACGTACCCGCCCAGGCCCTCCACTTCCCGCTGGATCCGGCTTTTGGACCGTTTCTGAGTCCCCGCGAAGACCAGGTGCTCGAGAAGGTGGGAAAAACCGCTGCGGCCGGCTCCTTCGACAGCGTAGCCGGTGCGCACCAGGGCCATGACCGCCACCATGGAGGTGGATGTGTCGGGCATGAGACGGACGTCGAGACCGTTCTCCAGGGAGAAGTTCCCGGAAAGATCCACGATCTCGGCCCAGGCAGGAGCTGCTGAGCCGAAAATAATCAGGATCGTCAAGAGGAGCGAAAGCCTAACGATAAAAACTGGATTTTTCATCATTTTCTCCATCCAAGCTTGACAGGGTCGCAAAAAGTCCAGGCGGGACTTTTCCTGGCTCCTTAATGTTCTGGGGAAAGGGAAAAGCGTCGTTTTCCCTTTC
>JARGFV010000058.1 GCA_029210545.1 bacterium | reverse complement strand
AGAAGCTGTAACGCAGAGGGCCGCAGGGAGCGCCCATTCCGGGCGCTATCGCTGAGATCCGCAGAGGAAAACTAAACATTTAAGCCAGAACAAAAACTATTTTATCTCACGCTCGTTCGTCATAGTAGACCGTGTGACTCACTAAAGACGCCCCTCGACTTAGCTCCCCTCGACAGGCTCGGGACAGGCGGGACAGGCAAAGCACGCCAAGAAATTCCTAAAGTCAGGTCCTCCTCACCGAAGCTGTTGAGTCCTTCCATCCCAGGATGAAAGTAAGCTTTAATCGTGGTCTGGAAGGGCTCAACTAGCTGATTTCGAGGAAATCCTTCTCCCCATGGCCTGCCCTGAGCTTGTCGAAGGGGAGAAGTAAGGTGAGGAGTACGACTTACCCTGTGAAACCCTGTGGTAGGGACTGGGAGTGTCCCTGCTGTGGTAAATTTGCTTTAGCTCTCCTCTGCGGAACTTTGCGGTCATTGCGGCCTACCAGCGGGCCGCCTTTGCGGCACTCTGCGTTAAGGCTTTAGAATTTCGAGATTGCCACGTCATCACGCCATCCGTCTTCGCTGAGCTTCGCCGTGACAAGCAGGCATGATTCCTCGCAATGACAACAATTCTCAATCCTCAATTCGCAATTCTCAATTGCCTTTAAAGGTTGTTCTCTTTCCCTAGCCCGTCCAGGAACACCTCGGCGCCGCCGATCTCGAGGGACCTCGAGGAAGCTTCCAGGATCTGGACCACGTGGTGCCCTGCGGCTCCGCTGGAAAGGGAGGTCTCGCCTGTACGGATGCAGTCCAGGAAATGGGCCGTTTCGACTTTCAGCGGTTCCGTCTGCTTGATCCAGGGCGCGTGCATGTCGCCGTAGTGGTAGGCGTAGGTGAAGCTGGCAAAATCGTCGTAATGAGGCGGCGCCTCCACACGTTTGTCGTAGATCTTGATCTTTTCCAACGGTTCGTTGTCGTCAAACACCAGCATCTTCCTGCTGCCCACGAACACCATCTCCCGGATCTTGTTGGGATCCAGCCAGCTTGAGTGAATGGTGGCAAACCCACCGTCGTCAAAGTTCAGACACAGGCTGGTCACATCCTCAATTCCGGGGTTGATGTGAGCCTTGCCCTGGCAGTTGACCGACTTGGGGGTTGTTCCGAAGATGTACAGGATGATCGATATATCGTGGGGAGCCAGGTCCCAGGTAACGTTGATGTCTCTCTGGAAAAGGCCCAGGTTCAGGCGCCGGGAACTGATGTAGTAGATCTCTCCCAGCTCACCCGAATCGATGATCTCCTTGATCATGCGTACCGGGGCAGAGTAGATGAAGGTATGGCCCACCATGAGGGTGAGTTTCTTCTCGTCTGCCAGATCCACAAGTTCGCGGCTGTGAGCCGCCGAGGAGGTCATGGGCTTTTCCACGAAAACGTGCTTTCCCGCCTCGAGGGCCCGCTTGGCGAACTCGTAGTGGAGGTCCACAGGTGTGGCAACCACTACAGCGTCGACGCCCGGGTCGCTGAACACCTTTTCGACATCGGTGGTGGCCTCGACCTCAGGGTAGAGCCCCTTCATGTGGCCCAGCCTGTCCTGGCTGAGGTCGCAGATCGTCCTGACCTTGCAGTCCGGCTGGCCCCGGAAGTTGCGGATGAGGTTCGGTCCCCAGTAGCCGCAACCGATGACAGCGATGTTCAGTTCATTACTCATGTTATTCCTCCCCTTTTGGTTTGTGGATTGATGCGAGATCCATCCACCTTCGCAACGCCTATCGAACAGCTTCGGTGGACAAGAAATCCAGGATCTTAAGATCCAACGGATTAAAAGCTAACTGACCGGCCAGCCTGAGGCTGGAGTTTTGGGTTTTGAGTTTTGGGAAAGTTAAAAGCTGACTAACCACAGCGTGACCACCTTTGGTCACATCACCGTTCGACGCACTTCGTTTGCTCACGGCGGGCAGGGTTACACAGGGGAAAAGCTAAACCTGATTACCGCAAAGGACGCAAAGTTTCGCAAAGGAAATCAAATAATAATCTTAAAACCTTCCCCTCCTCACCGAAGCTGTTGAGCATTGCGACCCTGGATTGAAACTTGTTTCCATCCCGACCTGCAATACTCCATCAGCTGATTTCGAGGAAATCCTTCTCCCCACGGCCTGCCCTGAGCTTGTCGAAGGGGAGAAGTTAGGTGAGGAGGATGTTCTTTACTCTGCGTAACCTTGCGATACGGCCTGGGAATGGCCGTCCTGCGTAACTCTGCGTTAAGGCTTTAAATCCTGAGATTGCTTCGCCCGGTATCAGCTCGCAATGATAACCTTTAATATATTCTCGCGATGACAGCTGCTCACATTTTTACCGCTCCATCCCGCCCGTTGAGGGACGGGACGAAGCGATCCGGAACTGCCTGGTTGCGTAAGTGGAAGTACTTAAAGGAAGAGCTGGCGCACCAGGTCGCTCAGCGACCACTTGCGCGCAGCGCGTGCTACTATGGGAGCGGATGACATACCGGAACGTTTTGCCTTCACCGCGTCCCTGACCTGACCGAGAATGGCCGGAACGGTCTTAAGGGATATGGCCAGATCCATGCCTGCGCTTTTCCGGTTGGCGTAACGGATGTCGAGGCGCATCATCTCCTTGAAGGTCAGACGATTCTTTCCGGAAACCTGCCACAGGCCGGTCATGCCGGGCACGGTGTGAAACCGCTTTCTCTGCCACTGTGCGAACTCTTCGGCCTCGTACTCCAGGCAGGGCCTTGGGCCCACCAGGCTCATCTCACCCCTGAACACGTTGATGAGCTGGGGCAGTTCGTCGATGCAGCTTCTCCTGAGGAGACCGGCCAGGGGGATCAGACGATCATCCTTGCCGGTGTCGAGTTTGGTCATGGCCTTGTCGCCGCTGCCGATGATATCTTTCAGGTAATCCTGGTGAACGCTCACGTTGTCGGAGCCCGTCCTCATGGTGCGGAATTTGATCATGGTGAAGGGGCGGCCCAGGTAACCGACCCTTTCCTGGCGGAAGAACACCGGGCCGGGTGATACTATCTTGATGTAGACCGCAACGAGAGCAAGTATAGGGGAAAAGGCCAACAGGAGAACCGAGGAGCCAAAGACGTCGTAGGCTCTCTTCCAGAGCGGCGGGCCGTCGGGGTGGATCAGGTCCTCCACCCTCTGTACCCTGAACCCAGTTCCCGAATCACGGCCCGTGTCAGATTCCTGGTGATAGGCGGAAGGCCCAGCTGGGCTTTCCATGTTTTTAAATTCGGAAGCTGGCCGCGTCCCGGACTCATGGACACGGTTATCCCCGCCTGGGTACCCCAGATTCTCTTTTCCAGGGCGAAGGTTGTCCAGCCAGGGGTAAGTAAATATCTGGTAAGGGTAACCCTGGCAGGTATCGTGGGCGAGGCTATCTGCTCCCTCTCGACCCGTTTCCGGAAGAAAAACCCCGATGCTGTGATCGTCAAGCCAACCCACCTCATCGGTGGTTCTCATACGCTTCACCAGGAATCTTGCAAGATCGCGCACGTTTTTTCTCAGTTTTTGATCCCGGCCCCGCAGGTCGATGTGGATCAGGGAGAACTCATGGGCATTCCGGTCGCACCGGGCACACTCATGAAGGATCAGGGTGCGGAACTGGTCGGCAGGAAGGAACAGGTCGTCTGTACCTCCGTTGCCTTTGCCGAACATCTTTTTGAGAAAGTTAAGTGCCATAGGCCTATTTAGATAACAAGAAACGTGCCAACATCTGAAAATTGCCAGTTCTTTCAAAACCCCTTATAAATCAGCCTGTTCGCAATTTTCAGATATGGCAATACAGATCAAACTTAAAACCAGAGCGGGGAAATGGGAAAAACTTTACACATACATGGGAAGATGTGAAAAAGTGTGGACTTATTTTTCCGTGCGCCTTCGGTCATTTCCCCAGGTGGAGCCGAAAGCGATAACCAGAGGTCCATGGATTCCGTTTCTTGGCCTGGTCAACTTCAACAGTTTTCTTCCCCCTACTGAGGGGGGAGGACCAAGGTGGGGGTGAGGGAAATAGTCCGGAATGATCCGCCTTCGCAAAAGGCTTCGGCGTGACAAGCCCGGATCAGATTGCTTCGGCGCGACTACTGCCTCGCAATGACAACACAAGGTGCTGGATGCGCTGGATTCCGGATAATCCCTTGGGGACGGGGATTTCCGGAATGACGACTCTTCCGTTACTCCGGCCTTGAGCCGGAGTCCATGGATTCCGGATCGCGACTGCGTCGCGTCCGGAATGACACTGTGCATGGCTCCGCCATACCGTGCATTTGCCGGCATGGTAAAAAAGGTATGTTCGCAGTAAATTCAAGTCTGTCTTACCTGGTGCTTACGTACTGCTATGTGGTGTTCTGCGTTACAGCTTTTGAACTTCTGGATTCCGGCTCATCACGCCTTCAGCGTGACGTCCGGAATGACGAAGGAATTCAATCTGATTTACGCCCTTCTTTGAGTCCTCTGCGTCCTTTGCGTGAGGCTGCTTTTACCGCTTTTACAGGACCCGGGATTGCTTCGCGCAGTATCAGCTCGCAATGACTGCGTGACAGAACCTGGACCTGGTATACAGGCACCTCGATCGTCGCCTGGTACAGCAGCTCCATGAGGACCTGGACCCGCCGGGCGGCCGAATCGACCCTGAGCACCGTGCCCACCAGCCCCCTCATGGATTCGGTGAGGAACTGCACCTTGTTCCCGACGACGATTTCAGGCCCGGTTTCCACGACCCCGTCGTCGTTCATGGCGTCGATGAAGAACTTCATCACAATGTCATTTACTGCCGGCGGGTCGGCATCGCCGAACCTGACCAGGTTTGTAACACCCCTGAGCCACCGGACCTGGTGGTAGTCATCCGGATAGCTCATCCTGACGAATACGTAGCCCGGGAAAAGGGGGACCGTTTCCTCCCGGCGGCGGCGCCATCGGTATTCGACGCGCAGGGGGCAGGCGGACTCAAAGCCGCCCCGCTCGAGCTCCTCTAGGCAGACCTTCTCCTGCCTCGGTTTGGTGGCCAGGACGAGCCACCTGCCTGCCTCCGGCTTATCATTCGTTGTGCGGTGATAAGCGACCACCTGATTTTCAGTCATCGGTCAGGACTCCTTGCCGGACCCGTAGTAACCGTAGTTGCCGTATCTCTGACCCGGCACCTTTTTGATCCCGTTGAGGATGACTCCCAGGATATTGGCGCCTGCCAGGGCCTCACGGGCCTGCTCCAGATCGGCCATCCCGTCCCGGCCGGACTTCATCACCAGCAGAACACCATCGCTGTGACGGGCCAGGACCGCCGTCTCCGGCATTGGAAAGGCCGGCGGCGCGTCGACGATCACATACCTGAACCGGCGGCGGAGGTTCTCCAGGAGAACCTTGAGTTCCTCTCCCTTGAGGCGATCGGCATAATTGTCCGTGAACCGGCCGGAGGGAAAGTAGATGAGGTCGGAGATCCCCGTGTTGACCAGCACGGAACCCGCTCTCCTTTGCAGGGTCAGCACATCGGAAAATCCCGGCAGTTCCTTGTCGGACATCCCCAGGTACCGCTGGCAGGACGTGTGACGGCTGTCTGCGTCCATGAGCAGGACTTCGGGCCCGAAAGCCTTGGCGAACACCATGGCTAGGTTGATGGCGCACACCGTCTTCCCGGCACCCAGGTTGGCCCCCGTCACCAGGATCACCTTCCCATGGTCGGTGGGCCCCTGTCCCTCAAGGACATACTCGATCCTGGACTTCAGGAAACGGAAGTACTCGCTTTCGATGGATCTCGGCCTGTGGTAAACCACCATCCGCTCGTCCAGCCGCAGCGGCTTGGGAAACTTCCTCGCGGCCCCGGTTCGTGCCGGATCCAGGTCCATGCTTTCACGCATCAGGTTTCGGGAGATCGCACTGGAAAGGTCCTGATCAGGCATCACAGCATCCCTTTGATGTTAAAGGTTATGGTTTGTAAAACTACTTTAAGGTCCACCAGGAAGAGCTGGACCATGAGCAGCAGGACGACCATTGCCGCGGCGCAGCCCACGGCCACGTAGATCCTCCTTGCCCGGTGCCTTTTGCGTTCAGACGGGGCATCCAGGTAGGGAAGCCCCATGACGATGGGGTAGTGGACCGAGCCCTGGAGCTGGCGCAGTGAGTAAAAGGCCGGGAACAACGTTTCCATGAGCATGGCCAGGCCCACTCCCAGGCCCAGGCCGCCTGCGAAACCCATGGCCAGGATCTTGGGCCGGTTGGGCAGGAACGGTTTTTCCGGAAGGTTGGCCTGGTCGAGGATCTGGAACTTTTCCCCTTTCTGCCTTTTTTCCAGGTTCTCCGAGAGCCGGGCTTCCTGCTTCTTGTTGAGAAGATCATCGTAGTTTGCCTTGGTGTTCTCGTAGTCCCGTGTCAGTCCCAGGAGCTGTTGCTCCCTCGCAGGCGCTGACTCGACCCGCCGCTGGTACTGGACGATCCGCCGGCGAAGGTTCGCTTCCTCCTCCTGGAGAGCGGAAAGACGCGGCCGGGTCTCGTTGAGCTGGCGGCGCAGGTTGGTCATCTCCGTAGAGTAGGCCGGGATCCGGCTCACCGGAGCCGGTGTCGTCGGGTGCTGATCGGTGGCTGCAAGGTTCTCGGTCACGCTCCCGAGGGTCTCTTCCAGGCGGCTGAGCTCCTTGCGGGCGGCAATGAGGTCCGGGTGGCGATCGGTGTAGATCGCCTCCATGTTGGCAACTCTCTGGCGCAGGACGTCCCGCTGCCCGATGATCTGGTCCAGGGTCGTGTTGGTGACCGGCTGCTGTTCCCCCGCTGAGTTGGTGATGCTGGTAGCCACGCTGATCTGTCCTTCCAGGCGGCTTATTTCCCGTTCTATGAGCATGACCCGGTCACCCACCTCCCGCTGGGCTTCCTGGTTTCCGGAAAGCTGCAGCTGCAGGTTGTCGAGCATCCTCAGGTTGGCGTCCAGCTGGTCCGGCAGCTCCCCCATGAAGCTTTTCTTGTATTCCTGGATCGCCTGTTCCTGCTCCTCGAGGACGGTCTTGAGCTTTTCCAGCTCCTCCTCGATGAAAAGGGTCGTCCCCTCGGCCTGCAGTTCCCGAATCTGGAGGCTCTCCTCGATGAAGAGGGCCACCACGCTGGACACCGCCAGCATCGCCCTGGTGGGGTCACTGTGGATGTAGTGGACCATGAAGAAGTTGCCATCCCTGCGGTCAGGGACCTCGATTGTGAGGTCCTTTCTCATCCTCGTCACCAGCATCTCGCTTGGGAGCCCCTCCGCCATCATCCCGGGGTAGAGGTCAAGCTGCTTGATGACCTTGAGGAGCTTGGTGCGGCTTGTCAGCTGCTGGGTGATGGACCGCATGCGGTCCTCGATGTCGGTGGTCACCGTTGAACGAACGTAATCGGAAGGGACCCGCTGGGGCTCGATGAAGATGGACGAACTGCTGCGGAACTGGTTGGGCAGGTAAAGGCCGTACATGGTAACCGCAACCGAGATCACAATGAACGGGACCAGGATGACCCATTTTCGTCGCCAGCCGATCTCGATCATCTTTTGAATCTCGTTGCCGGTGTTTTCAGTCTGCATTCGATCTCGCCCCTGTATCCGTTTCGGCGGCCGTCACCGCACCCGCTAATCCATAGTCCCCGACAGGTTGATCCCGATCCTGTTCTCGCTAAGGTCGTAAGCTTCATCAGAGCTGTTTCTGACTTCCGACAAGGCGGTCAACCCGGCGGACCAGCGCGGCCCAGGCTGCCAGATCATGCTGACCTGGCAGGAGGTCGTCACATCGTCCCTGTCGACAGTCTCATCTCCGAAAAGTTCTGTGCGCCTGTAGAAAACGACTGGTTCTACAGAAAGGTTCCTCGCAGCTGTCCAGGCAACGCCTGTTTGAAGAGTTGCGTTTTTCGACCACGTCACCTGGTCGCTGAGGGGGTCCGGAAGCCGGGTTTCAAAATTTGCGCTGACCGTTAAACGGGCCTCCCGTGTGAGGTCCCCGCCCACAGCTACCTGAACCCCGGGTTCCGTAAACCTTTCATCGTTCCCGGTGGTCACCTGGTCGATAAAAACCCCGTATTCCTGCTGCCACTGGGAGGAGCTTTGCCATCGATAAGTGACTCCAGCCCCGATCCTTTGAGATCTTTCGATACCTGTATCGGCTTCCTCGATCCGGGACCCGTCCCATCTCAGTCGGTACACCATCGATGATGAGGCAGACAGTCGCCGGTTCAGGGCAATCGAGGCCTCATCCTCCACCCAGGAGTTTCCGAGCGCCGCATCCTCACCATCCGTCAGGCCGACAATCCACTCGATAGAATGGGTCCTGTCGATTGCTGTCGACATGGTCAACACTGAGACAGACTCCTTCAGGTCACGATCCTCCCTCTCCTCCGTCCTTGCCGAAAGGCCAATCTCCCAACCGGAGATAGGTGAGTTTCGGCTGACAAGGTTGATCACTGCCAGGGACCGGTCCGTCAGCAGGCGCCCCTGATTCAGTTCATCCGGATCGGGAGGGACCGTCTCCCGGGAGGTTTCAATAGAAAGATCGGCAGCTCCGGTGGAAGACCAGGGAAGGTGGGCGCCCAGCCTGAAACGGCTGATCTCTTCGTTGTTCAAGGTCGCAGCCTCAACGGTCTCCCAACCTCCTTCGATGAGAAGGTCCAGGGTTTTGGGACCCCAGGGTTCCGTGATCTCCAACCCCACCGTCTGGGTCAGGATGGTCCCGGATATCTCGCTGCCGGCGGAGGCGCGCTCAATGTTGTCACTGGCTGTGTAGTCAGCGCGTCCCGTCAAACTCACATCCAGGGCCATCGCCATGTCAGCTGCTCCTGTCCCCACGATCAGCACCGCGATAAAGGGCCAATACCTGGCAGTTCCTGACCAAGTGGTCCATCTCACGGCACCACCAGGGTGTCGCCGCGCTCGAGAACCACGTTGCCCTTATCCGCCGAAGACTTGAGGATCTCGGTGTAGCTGATGGTTATCTTCTGTTGATCTGCCCCGGAACCCCTGACGAGAAGCATCCTGCCGCGGTCGGCGAACTCCGTGAACCCGCCGGCCAGCGCCAGAGCCTGAAGAACCGAGAGAGTGCTGTCGACAGGGTAAACGCCCGGCCTTGCCACCTCACCCAGGATGTAGATCCGGTTGGAGGTAGTCTCACGCACGATGGCACTCACGTAGGGAGATTCGATGAAAAGCTGAAGCTTCTTTTCCACCTGCATACTGACGACGTCCGTGGTCATCCCCTCGGCCAGGATATCGCCGATGAGGGGCATGGAGAACTTGCCGTCCGGCCTGACCCTGTACTCCCCTGACACGTCAGGGTTTTTCCACACGATAACCTCGATGAGGTCGCCGGCGCCTACGAGATAATCGCCACTGCCGGTTACCTGGGCTGCGGACGCCTCCCCCTCACACCAGCCGACGGATCCCATCGCAAGGGAAACACACAGTACCAGTACAAGGACAACACCTATTTTTCTATTAGCCTTCATCGAGTCCCGTCCTCTTGATCTTGGTGAGCAGGGTCTTGTAGCTGACCTGCAGGATCTGGGCGGTTTTCTTCCTGTTCCACCTCGTCTGCTGCAGGACCCTGGAGATCGCCTCTTTTTCAGCGGCGAGGGCCGCCTCCTTGGCGATTCGTTTGAGGTCGATCCCTTTTTTGAGGTCGATCCTTTCAGGGGTCATCGCGGGGGCCTGATCCGGGCCTGCTTTCACATCGATGTCGGCCCGGGAGCCCATCAATTCCCGCTGGCTGCTGTCGAAAACCGCGTTCCCGGGGAAACCGTAATTTTTCACCCTCTCGCCGTTGACGTGGCCCAGCAGGTTATCCCCCCCCAGCACTGTCGCTCTCCTGATGGCGTTTTCGAGCTCGCGGATGTTCCCCGGCCAGGGATAGGTGTAAAGGAAGGACTGGACTTCGGGGCTCAGCCGCACGGGGCGGGTGTTGTACTGGCGGGAGAACTTGTCGAGAAAATATTCGACGAGGGACCCGAGCTGGTCGAGCCGCTCCCTGAGGGGCGGTATGTGAAAGTGGACGACATTGAGCCGAAAGTACAGGTCGTCCCTGAAGGTCCCGTTTCTCACGCACTCCTCGAGGTCCTGGTTGGTGGCCGCGATGATGCGCACGTCCACCGAAACCTCCCCGGTGGATCCCAGGGTAGAGAACGTCCCGTCCTGAAGAACGTGGAGCAGCTTGGACTGGAGGGGATAGGACAGTTCGCTGATCTCATCCAGGAACAGCGCCCCGCCGTCGGCGACCTCGAACTTTCCCGGCTTGCGCCGGTATGCTCCGGTAAAGGCGCCCTTTTCATATCCGAACAGCTCGCTTTCCAGAAGCTCGGAGGGGATAGCAGCGCAGTTGACCTTGACAATGGGCCCCTTTCGGCTGGAGCGGTTGTAGATGTACTGGGCGATCATTTCCTTCCCCGTACCGCTTTCCCCCGTGATGAGAACCGGCAGGTCCGCATCCAGGATCTTGTCCATGACCGATTTTAACGCCTCCATTTTTGCCGATCCGCCGAAAACGATCTCTTCCGGCACGGGGGCCTGTTCGCCCGCCGAATCGATGTGGCGGACGGTCTCCTTCGGGATATTCCGTCCGGTGCCTGCCTGGCCCAGTTTCCGGATGCTTCCGACAAGTTGCTGTCGGTTCAGCGGAGGTACCAGGTAGTCGGATACTCCCATGCGCATGATGCCCACGGCATCTTCCTCGAAGCTGTTGCAAACAAAAACGACGGGCGTTTCCGGGAACCGCTCACGCACGATGCCCAGGAGCTCCACATCCTGCCAGCTGTTCCGGTGGCACTCGAAGATCAGGCAGTCGCACGGGTTCCCCCTCAATTTCCTGAGGAGGTCCCCCGTATCCCGGCAGATCTCCACCGCCGCTTTCAGATCGGTTGCCAGCCAGTCCCGGTAATCCGGAACGGAGGAATTGTCAGAGGCGATGAGGATCCTCATGTCGGCTCCCTTGGATTTTCATGGGTCTGCAGGTCTGACGTTAACAGGGTCGCCAAAGTCCTGCCGGGACTCTGGCTCCATTCTCGGCGAAGAGACAGTCCGGGAAAAGCAAGATATATGCCAGTGCGGATGAGTTTTGCATGAAAAATGTCGGGCGGGAACCGAAAACGAGAGAAGCGATGATATTAAAGGTAAATAAATACACTCACGTTGGCGGATGGCTCATGTAAATATCTTCTTCCGGCACATATTACAACCGGACGGCAGTTTGTGGGCATAAAAAAACACAAAATAGGTAAAAGTTTATTTAGTATGGAAAAGTTTACCCAGTCGTGTCGGTTTGGTCGATCCCGCAATCCCTGATCTTGTAAAGGAGGGCCTTATAGCTGATCTTGAGAACCTTGGCGGCCCTGGACTTGTTCCACTTCGTGGCTTCGAGGACCCTGAGGATCGCTTCCCGCTCCGCCTTCAGGGCGGCCTCCCTGGCCACCTGCTTGAGACTCACGACTTCCGGTGGATCGTCCTGCGGGGAATCCTGCCGATCATCCGGGCCGGGTTCCGCAGCGGTCCTGGTATCGACGCTTGATCTAACCGGTATGACATCGGTGGCCTGGCCGCTTTCCACCAGCTTGCCAAGAACCACATAACGGCTCACCGCGTTCTGCAGCTCCCGTACGTTACCAGGCCAGTCATGTCGCATCAGGAACTCCATGGTCTCGTCGTCAAAGCTTACGAACTTGCCGAACTTCTGGCTGTTAATGGCCAGGAAGTTGTCCGCCAGCAGCGGTATGTCCGACCTCCTTTCTCTCAGGGGCGGGATGTGGATCCTGATGACGTTGAGCCTGAAGTACAGATCAGGCCTGAACCGGCCCGATCGAACCAGCTCTTCGACATCCTGGTTGGTGGCGACGATGATGCGGGCGTTGGAGCGCTGCATCCGGTTGCTTCCAAGCCGGTTGAACGCGCCATCCTGGAGAACATGGAGAAACTTGGCCTGGATCTCCTGGGCCAGTTCCCCGATCTCGTCGAGAAAGAGCGTCCCGTTCTCGGCCTTTTCGAACCGGGCGGGTTTGGAAGCGACCGCCCCGGTAAAGGCTCCCTTTTCAAAACCGAAAAGCTCGCCCTCCAGGAGGTTGGAGGGTATGGCGGCGCAATTGACCTTCACGAAGGGCCCCTGGGACCGCTGGGACCGCTGGTGGATCTCCCTGGCGACGACCTCCTTGCCCACTCCGCTTTCACCCGTGACCAGGACGGGAACGTTGGTGGCCGCCACCTGCTGGATCGTTTCCATTATTTCGGCCATGGAGTTGCTGTTGTACAGGAACGGGATCTCGTCCCGGAAAGTGGACTTCCGCTTGAGGTACTCGAGTTCCATCTGGAGTTCGCGAAACTGGAGGGCCTCGTTGACGGCCACCTTGATCTCCTGCATCTTGAACGGCTTGTGTATGTAATCGAGGGCCCCTAGCCTCATGGCCTTGACCACGGTGTCAATACCTTCAGTGGCCGAAATGACGACGGTTTTGATGTGTGGATAGCGGCGCCGGACCAGTTCGAGGAACTCAAGGCCTGACATACCGGGGAGCATGAGGTCCAGGATAATGAGTTCCGGAACCGCCCCCCGGTCGAACTGGGTGAGGGCTTCGGCACAATCAGATGCGGCCATCACGTGGTAGCCGTCACCGATAAGGGTGTGCTTCAGGAGAGCCTGTATGTTCAGATCGTCCTCGATGACCAGTAGCGTGTGGGCTTTCCTGCTGTTTTCATTACCCATGGTAAAGATATCGGCATTCTCCAATCAAGTAATCCGCAGACCAGGAAAAGATCAGGACCAGTATCGTTCCAGAACAGGATTGTGTAAAAAATTACTCAATTTGTAAATATCTTTGGTGCGCAAAGATGATCCTGAATATAGGCCGGGTGCACGCGTCTTCATCGCTGTCGGAGAGGATCAGCACTTACCAAACGCTTAATGATCGTGTCCAGGTCGTCATCAAGGAGCGGTTTGAGGAAGTAACCAAGGGCGCCGAGCTCCTCGCACTCCAGCCGGTCCTTGAGGCGATCTGAACTTGTCAGCACGAAGGCCGGCATCTTCGCCAACTCACCGGAACTGTGCAGTCGGTGGAGGAACTCCTGTCCGCTCATCCCGGGCAGTTTAAGGTCCACCAGGAGGAAATCGGGAACGAAACTGTTGTCGTCTCCCCCGGAAAGTTTCCTCAGGGCCTCCTCGGCCGTGCTGAAAACGCGCAGCTCCCCGAGATCCTCGCAGCCTTCAATGGTCCTGGTGATGAGAAAAACGTGATCCGGATTATCCTCAATAAGGGCTACTTTAAAACGTTTCATGGATCGGCCCCCCGGTGAGAGTAACACCATGCCCTTATAACAGAAGCGGGCACGGGAGGAAAAGAGGGGGGAAGGGAAAAACAAGTGGAAAGCGGAAAGCCGAAGGCCCTGAGTCACGCCAACTTGTCACGGTGAAGTTCGAAGAACGAAGACGGACGGCGTGACCGAAGGGGTGGAAAGTGGAAAGGACTCTTGCAAAGGCTTACCTGTAACCTGGGACCTGATTCAGGTGCCCTTCGACGCGTCCCTCTCTCGGTGCCCCTGCTGCCGGCACCTCGCCCGGTCCTTGCTCAGGACTACCACCCCCCGACAGGCTCAAGCAGTGCATTCCCTATTGACCCCGAGCCTGTCGAGGGCTGGTGCCGAAGCCCGGAATCGAACCGGGACGGGGTTGCCCCCGGAGGATTTTGAGTCCTCTGCGTCTACCAGTTCCGCCACTCCGGCACGGTGCGTATTATAGGTAGAAGAGGAGCTGATGGGAAGAGGGGAAGAGGAGGGAGAAGAGAAGATGGAAAGGGGAAAGTGGCAAGGGGACGGGTCCGAATTCCGTTTGTAGCCGCGAAACCCCTTGTACGCCATCCGGGCCGAACTATTGTCCGCCTCGGTGGCCGGCTCGTCCATATCCACTGTGTATGACTCGTGACCTTCAGCACGCAGAAAGGTCAAGAAGACACATCCATCTTGTGCAGGTTCAGTTTCGGTGGCCTGGAATCGCAAAGCTTCAGTGGGTGTCACTGCGAGGTGGCAACTGCCCGAAGCAGTCTCAGGCTCTGCCATCAGTTACCCGGGATCGCTTCCCCCGGGCAGGTTTCTCTCACCCCCACCTCGATCCTCCCCCCTCAGCAGCCGCCTTCGCATAGAGCTTCGGCGAGCCATGGGGGGAGGAAGGATAAGGAAGTGAGCCTACATGAGGGGGAGAGGGAGAATAAGGAAAGGGGCTATTGGCAGGGGGAGGAAGGATAACGAAGTGAACCTGCATGAGGGGGAGAGGGAGAATAAAGAAACCGCGCTGTAACCTATCACCTAACAGATCATAGCTTGTCCCATACATTTCTGATAAATTCCTCCCATGAAAACATTCATTATCGTCATCATCGTCATTGTTGCCGCATGGCTGGCCCTTATGCTGGGTCTCAAACTCGCGGCAAGGGTCCTGAGGAAAGGGGCCGTTAAAGCCGCCGGGGCGGCCCTCGCCGGTGAAACGGTCCGCATGACAACCGACAACGCCAGCTATCTGGGAGCCGATTTCCCCGGGCCTAACCTTCCCCCGCGGACCAGCGGTGTTCTCGCCGTTACCGACACAAAGCTCTTTTTTCTGCCATGGTTCCCCCGGAAGGCCATCACCCTGCCCCGGGCTACCATCGCCGAGGTCAGCCTCAAGGGCTCTTTCAGGGATATGAGCTACAGCATTCCGCTGTTGACTATCAAGGTCAGGGGAGTGGGAGACCCCCATGGGACCATGACCTGGCTCGTCCACGACCCCGCGCAGTGGGAGAGGGAGATCAGGTCGATCCTCAAATGAGGGTCGACGACACGGGGACACGGAGACACGGAGAAAAAAACCGGAAGGGGGGCCGCAGTGAAACATCTTTCCCCGCGTCACCCTTTCTCCGCGTCACCCCTTCCGGACGGACAATACGAAAGAAGAAAAAGGTCTGTGGCTCGAAAGTCCACAGACCTTTTAAATGTATAAATCTCAGGGAAGTTGTCCGTCCGCTATTTTTTTCCCGGCCTTTTCGCCGTCATGGCGTAATGCCCCACGAAAACAAAATGTTCCCTGACGCTGTCGAAATCCGCGAAGGCGAGGTCCTGGAGGATCTGCCCTTTCGACACTCTCTCCCTGACAGGCGGGCCGACACCCAGGTCTTCCTCGGGATCCCAGTCGATGACCAGGAGGGTCCCTCCGGGTTTGAGGATACGGTAGATCTCTTTTAAAAAGTTCAGCCTTCCCTTGACCTCGTGATAAACGTTACCGAGGTTGACGAGATCCACCGTGGCGTCATCGATGGGGATCCGGTCACTCACCGTCTGACGGATCTGGATATTGGTCAACTCCAGGCTATCGACCCTCTTGTCCAATTCTTCAAGGGCCGGCGTACTGCGGTCCACAGCGATGATCTGACGGGAGTTCTTCCACTTCTCGGCCATGGGGAGAGTATAGAACCCTATACCGCAGCCGATATCAGCGCAGATACGCCAACGCAAGTTGCGCACCAGACCAAGAAAATCGTCAATGTTCTGGAGGGACTTTCGCTCGGGGGATTCAAGTTTGGCAAAATCACGTGCACTGATTACCAATATAAAACCTCGATACACCGTAGTGTTAAAAGTATAGTGCCTGCCGGTCGGCGTACGCAACCCCTAATACAGTCCAGGTTCCAGGACCCAGAGTTGATGACTTCGCAAAAAGCCATCAACGCGCCCCGCGCGGGGCGCCCAAATCAATGACCCGCCGCGCCTGGGAGAGGCGCCCGGATCGATGACCGGAAAAAGCAGCCGCGCCTGGGAGAGGCGCCCGGATCG